>CAZKOC010000269.1:0-3233 GCA_964554275.1 uncultured Weeksellaceae bacterium | reverse complement strand
GTTTCGGATAAAGTGTAAAAATCCTGAATGCTTTGATGCCGACTTCATATTGCTGTGCGTCTGTTTTTATAATTTCATTGGTCGTTATGTCTTTTTCCTGTCCTTTTCTTTTCAACGTTTTTCCTAAAAGGTACAGGGCGGTTCTTCCTTCCAGCAAACGATTACGGGATGGTAATATATATTCATAACTCACTCCGTAACCGCTTTTATTAAAATCATCATATAAGGCTGCAATTTCAGGATAATCATCTAGCACAAAATTGGAGCTTTCATGACTTAAATTCAGGCCTATATTGGAATTTTGAGTAATTTGGTAAAACAATCTTTCTTCAATCTTGGTATTGACAAAGACACTGTCTTTTCTGTACAGGTTGAAATCTGTTTGTGTTCCCACAGCAGATTTGAAAAGGTAAGGAACACGCACACTCAAATCAAGCGAAGTACTTTTATCTGCCGTCGCAATCCAATTGAGGCGGATTTGTTCCATTCCGTTGAAATTATTATTCAGCTCGACTTTTACGTTTCCGTTGAGCCTGAATTCCCCGTTAGCATCGTTACCGAACCCTAAAATCCCGTCAAATAAATTTGATTTCACTTTTTTTACATACAAATAAATGGTAGTTGAATCGGTATTGAAAAGTGTTTGCGGTGCACGGATTTCTTCTATGAAATTGTTGAATTGCATTTTGTCGGAAATTTCCTTCAGTTCACTTTCATTGTAAAGTCTTCCCTTTTTGAGCCCGAGACCATGTTTTATGTACCCTTTTGATAATTTTTTATATCCTTCCACATTTACACCGTCTATGGTTCTTGCCGCAAATAATTCCAAGCTCAGGCTCACTTGCGCTTCTCCGTTTCGGAAACCCCTGGGTTCTATATTGATTTTAGAAAACGGATATCCTAAAGCGGCATAACGATCTGTTACGGTACGGATGAGAGAATCCAGATTGTTTACGGGAAACCAGTCTTCTTTATGGACAAATAACGAGTCACTCCTTACCCAGATATTTTTGTACATTTTCCCTTTGTTGAAGTAAACATTCCTGCCTTTTACTGAATCAAGCGTAACGGTAAAATAACCAATAGTCTTAAGTGAATCAAGTGTTTTGATGAGCGTGGAATCATTCATTAACCTTTTCTCAAAATCGGGCTCATACTGTTTTGATTCGTTTTGGTAATTGTAAAAATTCAATACGGAATCTTTTTTCTCTTGCGCGAAAGAAAAAGAAACGAATAAAAGAAACAGTAAGTTCAGAATGAATTTCACTTTGTTAGAACGGAAAATTATAAAACAAATTACAGTATAAAATTTTGAAAGCAGAAATTATAATGAGTGTTTCATAATTAATCCATAGATATTTTATGATGTAAGGTTTGAATAAGCTCAACTTAACGCCCGTATTTAAATATGATAGTTAAGAAGCTAACATTATTACCAATCTTAGGCTTCAATAGTTTGGATTTACGGTTAATGATTTTTTGTGGCAGCGTAAGCCGGTTAAACCACAGGCTGGCCATCACCTTTATAGTGATGGCTCCCATGGTTTCATAGTTTTGGATTCTGGTAAGATTAGCGCGGTCTTTTTTATGGTAAAATCACTCAAACAAATATCAGCATTATGTTTCTAAAATACTGAAAATGAAGGAGTAGTTTTAGGGTAGTTCACACTACTCGCATGGGTGGTTTTGAGGTTAATTTGCTGATTATCATAATACTGTCGGTTTGTTTAATTAATTTTAAAAACACTATTTTCGTGAAAACAACATAACAAATGAATCGCTTTTGTAAAGTATTTTTCTTTTTGTGTTTTATATTGTGCTGTAATAGTTTGTATTCTCAGTCAGGAAAAATTGAAGGGCTTAAGAAGGAAATCGGTAACCTCAACCGGAATTTTAAATATGAAGAATCCATTAAATTGATTTCTGATTTTATTGATGAGAAAAATTCTTCCCCCTATGACAAAGCATACGCTTATATATTGAAATCTTATATTTATAAGCGACTTTTTGATTATGACGAAACGTTGAAATGTTTGGATGAGGCACTTGAAGAAGGAAATAAATCCGGTCAGAAAGAAGAAATACGGATGCAGGTGACAGCCGAAAAAAGCTTTGTCTATTTTGATACCCAGAAATATGAAGAAGCTCAAAAATACATGGATGAAATAAAACTGGCTAATTATGCTTATCTAAAAAGCGGCGATGTGGCATTTGTGATTATGCAGGAGGGGCTTTTGTATATGTTCGACAATGATTATGTGAATTCAGAGAAATCATTTGACCAGGCGATTGTATTGCTGCAAAAATTTGATCCTTATAATCTGCCTGTTGTGTATGGGAAAAAAGTAGAGCTTTACAACAAAATGGGGCTTCCTGAAAAAAGAGATGAGGCATTCAGGCTTGGGATTGAATCCTCCGAAAAAAATGACGTTTTGAAATATCGGATCTATATGCACGAAGTATTGGCCGGCCAATATGAGTATAATAAAGATTATCTGAATGCTTTTTTACAGAACAAAATAATTGATTCATTGTTCAAAATTTATGATGCCAACGAACACAACATGAAACTCAAGCTGTATGAAAAACAGCTCGAAACACAAAAAAAAGAATATGAATTGGAAACCAATCGCAAAACCACAACTTTTCTTATTGTACTATCAGTTATTTTGATGATTCTGACTATTATTGCTTTGAAACTTTATATTTCAACCAAACAAAAAAGAGTATTGTTGGAAAAAGACTATGAAAGGATGTATGATGAACTCCAGCTTCTTACCAGTAAACTCAGCGAAGGAGAGCCTTTAGAAACAAAGCTTTCACAATACAATTTATCTGAAAGACATCTCGAAATCATAAAACTTATACAGCAGGGAAAAACAAATAAAGAAATTGCCAATGAAATTTATATTTCCGAAAATACAGTTAAATACCACCTTAAAACGATTTATGAGACTCTGAATATCGATAACCGAAATAAACTGTTTCATTTATTAAATAATTAATCATATTATAAGGAAGAATAGAGAAGAATTTTAACTTAAATTCTACATTTCTAAAAACTAGAAACCCCCGAAATCCTTCGGGGGTTAGCAAAAAAATCCACCTTAAATCACCTTCTCAGATGATTGGTTTTTTGAAATATCTGATTAATGAGTAAGCCCCCAGTGTAATCCCTGCAAAAACAAGGAACATCATCCAGCTGTCAATTGGAGCCGGATCTATCGGGTCGT
>CAZKOC010000268.1:0-3258 GCA_964554275.1 uncultured Weeksellaceae bacterium | reverse complement strand
CCGAAACCTGTTCAAAACCAAATTTTTCATAAAAATTTTTGAGGTAAGATTGCGCACTGATTTTTACAGGGGTATTTCCATAAAGGTTTTCAATCACTTCCAACGAATGACGCATCAATTGATATCCCAGTTTGAGCTGCCTGAATTCAGGATGGCTTACGACCCTGCCGACAGAGGGGTCGGCATAGGAAATTCCGGGCGGTACAATCCGGGAGGAACCTATTATTTTACCATCAAATGTACACCAAAGCTGATGACAATAAAGGTCTTTACCGTCACATTCGTTATAGAGGCAGTTTTGCTCTATCATAAATACATTTACACGCAATTGGATAATTTCGTACAACTCCTTTGGAGTCAGTTCGTCAAATTTTTTGAAATGCCAGATGAGGTTCATTTTGAGAATTATTTTTTATCCGATACTAATTTTCGTAAAAAAGTAATCTCCTCTTTCAGATGCTTATTTTCCATCTCTAATGTTGATTGCAGTTTATTTACAACATCCTTGTCATTATATAGATTTTCAACGACTTGATTATAATTTGTAGAAGTATCATAAGTATTAACATTAAATGAATTTAATGCACTTTCATCAAAGATTTTAGCCAGCCCTACATCTAAAATTTTAGCAATTTTTAGTAATCTATCGACATAAAGGTTTACTTCGCCTCGCTCAACCTTGGTATAAGTGGATTGACTGATGCCTAATTCCATTGCCATATATTCTTGTGAAATCCCTTTGGTTTCGCGGATTTTTTTAATGTTTTGTATATACTCGACCATAATATGAATAATTTATGTCAAATATAGAATAATTTCGCCCATTAAATGAATTTTATTGTTAAAATATTTCACAAACTTTGAATTATCTACGTAGAGGATTACCTAATTGTTTAACATTAAATCTATTTTATCATGAAAAAAATTATTCAAATTTCAAAAACCCTGTTTACATTAACATTTTTCATTTTACTCACATCTTGTAATCAAGATGATGTACAGAGCCTATCATTACAAGACAATAGTCTTGTAAGTTATACAGATCGTTTGGCTGATAAAGAATATAATTACGATTTTTATTCTGCTTCGGAAAATTTTGCCGAAATCCAGAATTTAGTCCAAAAAGAAATTGAAGATGATTTGGATGAGATTGCTTACATATTAGTTTTTTATGCTTCTCAAGTTAACTCTCAATTTGATGTGGATAAAGCAATAGGAATTAGTATAATGGGATATAAGAATAATGACCTTGTTCAGAGATATTATAAAAAAGATAATTCAAGCTGGAAAAATGAAATTTCTTTGAACCAACCAATGAATCATTTATATACCCTGACATTTAATTTATTGACACATTATACTTCAGAGCAAAATAAAATTGATGATGTATTTACCATAGTCTTACAAAATCCTAAAAACCTGTTACTGAATGATAAAAGATTTAATGGTAGTACGAAAAATAAATCTAAAAAGAATTATCATTTTATTAATTTGGAGTCTATATTAATTAATAAGATAAAGGATAAAAACTGTTCACGTTTTTATTTTTCTAAAATGGAAAATGACTTTAATATTTATTCCATAGACGAGTCTATTGTTCTTCAGAGACAAGGATGTACTTCTGGTTGTACAGGGATGGGAGGTGCTTTGTGTCAACCATCAGCAGGGAGTTGTGGCAATCATGCAGAATATGAGGGCAGCTGTAAAGTTAACCCTCTCCAAAATCAAATTAATTTGAAAAGTTTGACTTTAACGACTTTTGCTTTTGACCAACTTAAATTTTATTCTATTAGAGATCAAATTTTAGCAAACACAGATTTAGGGCAGGATTATATTGATGATTACTATACCATAAGTCAATTTATCAATGTAGAAGATTTAAGTATTTCTACATTAACTAAAATTATAAATGTGACACCTAAGATTTATAGTGCATATAACAACTACGAGGCAAATAATGGGGGCATAATTGTTAATACCCAATTGAAAAATGAATTGAAGTCTATTATGTTGGATATAAAATCATTAGATTCGGGCAATAATTATTCAACGATTATAGATAAATTAGTGTCTGATTTAGAAATCAATGCTAATAAAACAAGAACGCAGATAGATGCCTTTCTCCAAAATTAATATTTTTCTACTTGGGTTATTTGTATTGAATTCCTGTAATTCTCAAAAAGAAGTCATTGGAAGATATGAAAACAAGTTTTCCGTAAGTAGCATTGAGAGGCCATTTTTTCACTTGAGAGGTCTTACAACCTTAAAATTTCAATATAATTTAGAATTTTATGAAGATTCGACCTATAAAGTGGATAATTGCATTTGTGAATCAAGTGGGAATTATTTGGTAAGAAACGATAGCTTGATACTTGTGAATACCTATAAATCTACAAATGATTCTATTGAAATTTGCTTTGACAGTTTTTCTTACCGTATAAAAAACAATGGAAAAACATTAGTTAGGCGAGAAGGAAAACAAATAGAAAGATTGCATAAAGTTAAGTAATTTATAACCCCGTCAAGGTTTTATTCTTGATGGGGTTTTTTAATCAAGTTTAGAATACCTTGCCAGTAATTGTTCAAATTTCCGCTGCCCGATGATTCTTTTGAGCGTGATGGAAAACACCTGCATACTTTTCCCGATATGGTAATGCGGTTTTAAATTTTTTGAATGAATCAGGCGGTTAATGACTGGGATAAGTTTTTCGGGCTGCATTCCTTTTTGGACTTCCTCATCAATAGACTCGATCAGCTTATCGTAATTGTTTTTGTAAAAATTGGAAACGGTACTTTGAATCCTGCTTTCCGCGATCGGGGTTTTGATGTCGCCGAAATTTAAGGTGGCGATTTCAATACCCGTTTTACGGTTTTCCAGCCTTACGGATTCCGTAATCCTGTCTATGGCACTTTTAGAAGCGGAATAAAATCCGCGAAACGGTAAGCCGTGGTTGCTCGCAATTGAGGAAACATTCAGGACATGCCCTGATTTTTGTAAGCGCATGAGCGGTAAAACAGCCTGCATGGTATAAATCACACCAAGCAGATTTACGTTTAACAGCTTGTCTATGTCTTCTTTTGTAACATCTTCTACCGCGCCAAGCATTCCGACTCCGGCATTGTTGATGAGCACGTCTATTCGTCCCGCTTCATTGATGATTTGTTGTATGGATTGTATGACATTTTCTTTGTTAGTAACATCTGTTGCAATATGGTTGAAATTGATTTTGTCCTGTCTGGAACGTGAAAGCCCGTAAA
>CAZKOC010000267.1:0-3295 GCA_964554275.1 uncultured Weeksellaceae bacterium | reverse complement strand
CGTTTTATCATCCTGTTTCGGATGACCCGTTTCAGTTTAGAACCCAACCAAAAACCCACAGCTATAATCAGAATTGCTATCCCTATTTTGATCCCGTACCGAACCAATTCTTCGATCAACCATTCAAATTTTTCCGTGTTCATTTATAACAATTTTTACAAAAGTAGAATAGAGATGTTTAAAACAAGAATTTTCAACTGATTTTATGAGAATTTTAAATCTTTTATTCAAAAATTTCGTTGAAAATCAAATCATTAATAGCTTTCTGCTTCTTCAAAAATTTCCACCATGCTATCAGTTGATGCTTTTTGAGAAATATCTTTAAAGTTTTTCGGAGACATACCGGTAATTTTTTTAAATGAATTGTAAAAAGGTGTGCGGGAATTAAAACCGGACGCATACATGATTTCGCTCAAAGTTTGACGTTCTTGGGAAAGAATCAGCTTTTTGGCTTCATTAATTCTATAATAATTTATAAAATTACTGAAATTCATATTGGCATAATTTGCAATCGCCGCAGAAACATATTTTTGGTTGCTGTTGATTCCCTGAGTGATGTCATTAATGGTCAGGTTGGGGTTTTGATAAACTTTTTCGATTTCCAGTAAATGAATTATTTCATCAAAAACCTTTTTCAAAGGATCATTTGGTTCAACATTTAAATCATCATTGTCGGTTGCATGAAATTTGCTGAATTTTAGTAGCTCTACATTCTTTTTATACAGCAATTTCAACTGGTTGTTACGATAGATCAAAAATAAAATCGCTGAAGTTGTCAAAATTATCCCAAATACTATTAGGAATAGCAAGGTTTTATTTTCTGATTTTTTTATTTGAAAATCTTTGTTAATCCTTTCAATCTCGACGTCTTTTAACGCATTGTCATATTTTCCCTTAATTTCAGCAATTTCTTTTTTTGACTGTTCTACATTAATTTTTCCGTTCAGCTCCTGAAGTTTTTTGTAGGTTTCAAAAGCGTTTTTGTAATCGCCCTTGATTTCATACAAATCGGTTAATCCTCCATATATAGGAATCTGAAAATCAGGAATTTCTCCTGTTTTTTTTAATTCTTCCAATGCTTTTTTATAGAAAAATTCTGATTTTGAATAATTTTCCGCTATAAATTCATTGTTGCCGAGATTGATGTAATTCATAATAACCCCTTCGGAGATATTCAGGTTATTGCAGATCTCAAGTGATTTCAGAAAATGTTCTTCAGCTTCTTTGAATCTTTTTGAATCAGTCAGGATATTACCCAAATTCAATAAATTTTGCGCGACTATATGCTGGCGGTCATATTTTTTCGCCATTTCAATCGCTTTGTTGTAGGCAAATTCAGCCGAATCAATTTGGTTTATGTCTTTATAAATCACCCCCAGATTAGAGTAAGCGGACATGATGTTGTCAATGTTTTTGTTCTTGATGGCAATTCTTAAAGCCTCTTTGGAATAGACTAGAGCGTTTTCGTGATCTCCCAATTGTTGATAGATAATATTGACAAGATCTAAAACTACCGGAAGATTACCATAATCTTCTATAGACTTATATAAGTTTATCGATTTAAGACAATCCGTAAGTGCATTTTTATAATTTCCCAAATTTGCAAAATTCTGCCCTCTTTGATAATAAATACCGGCTTTCAGCTGGGTAGAATCTGCATCAGGTAAAATTTCGGTTAAAATTTGTTGCGATTTTTCATAATTCATCAGGTTACTGGCTGTAGTAGCTAATTTAAAGCGCATACAAGCATTCGTATGTTTGTCAAAGTCTTCTTGGTATTTGTTATAAGCTTCAGTGATAATTTTTTCTGCCGTTTGAATTTGTGATTTTCCCTTGTAAATAAAAAGTATTTGATTGCTATATGCATTAAAAGCCGGGTAATATTTATTTTTTTCAATAAAATGTCTGATTTTTTTAAGGTGGAAAAGCGCAAAATCAGGATACTCGGCACGACTCTGATCCGTGATTTTCAACATTTTGTCAATGTCGCTGTTTTTTACTTCAGATTTATTTTCTAAAGAATTAAGGATTTTTGAAAACCGGATAGTATCTGATGGGTTTTGACCATAATTGTTAAGAGGAAAGAGTATAAGTAAAATTAAATAGTAGAGATATCTCATTTAAATGGTAATAGAAAAAAGGGTTATTAAAAATTAATAAGGAATAAGAAGTAGAGGTATCAAAGTTAAATAAAATCTAAACTTAAAGTGGAAATCATTTTCAGCCCTAATTTTAAAACTAAATTAGGATAACTTTATTTTATCTTTGCCGACGATGAATTTTCAGATAGAACAATCAGATACTCAATCCAAAGCAAGAGCGGGAGAAATAACCACTGCACATGGGCAGATACAGACACCTATTTTTATGCCGGTGGGAACAGTTGCAAGTGTGAAGTCGGTTCACCAAAGAGAATTAAAAGAGGATATAAATGCACAAATCATACTTGGAAACACCTATCATTTGTATTTGCGTCCCGGGATAGACATCCTTAATCAGGCGGGAGGTTTGCATAAATTTATGAATTGGGAAAGGCCGATCCTAACCGATAGCGGAGGATTTCAGGTTTATTCACTTTCTGACAGGAGAAAAGTTTCGGAAGATGGGGTAAAATTTAAATCACATATAGATGGTTCCTACCACATGTTCACTCCGGAATATTCGATGGAAATCCAGCGAAATATCGGAGCCGATATCATCATGGCATTTGATGAATTAACCGGAATTCCAGCTGAATACAAAGATGCCAAGCGTGCCATGCAGGTCACGCATCGTTGGCTGGAACGCTGCAGAAATTGGCTGAAAGAAAATCCACCATTGTATGGATATGAACAAACCTTATATCCGATCGTTCAGGGAAATTCATTTCATGATTTAAGAAAGGAATCGGCAGAATTTGTGGCTGGTTTCGGAGCGGATGGAAATGCAATTGGCGGACTGAGCGTGGGTGAGCCTGAAGACGTAATGTATGAAATTACCGATTTGGTAACCGATATTTTGCCGAAAGACAAACCCCGCTACCTCATGGGAGTGGGAACGCCCTGGAATATTTTGGAATGTATTTCACTGGGAGTTGATCAGTTTGATTGTGTGATGCCGACAAGAAATGCCCGTAACGGAATGCTCTTTACGTGGAACGGCGTGATGAATATGCGAAATGCCAAATGGAAAGATGATTTTTCTGCCCTGGATGAACTGGGGACAAGTTATGTAGATAACCAATATTCAAAGGCTTATGTGCGGCATTTATTTATAGCGGATGAATATTTAGCAAAACAAATCGCGTCAGTTCATA
>CAZKOC010000266.1:0-3297 GCA_964554275.1 uncultured Weeksellaceae bacterium | reverse complement strand
TCCACAACTTCCGTCGTATAAAACCAACCTCTGATGAACCAGTCCAAATCAGTTCCGGAAGCATCATCCAAAGTCCTGAAAAAATCTGCCGGCGTAGGGTGTTTGAACATCCATCTTTGCGCATAAGTTTTGAATGCATAGTCAAAATTCTCTTTGCCTACGATCAAATTCCGGAGAATAGACAAGCCGATTGCAGATTTTGAGTAGCCTTCGGGCCCAAACTGTTTATATAAATCTCCCTGCGTCATAATGGGCATCATCTGGTCTTGAGGTGACTGCATGTATTCTACAATTTGTTCTGCACGATAGCGTCTTGAAGGAAAATCTTTGCTCCACTCCTGCTCAGTCATGTTTTGCAGATAAGTATTGAGGCTTTCGTCCATCCAGGTCCATTGGCGTTCATCTGAATTTACAATCATGGGAAAAAAATTGTGTCCCACTTCGTGAATAATTAAATCTATCAAATTGTACATCTGGTTATCATCATAAGTACCATCTGCTTTGGCTCTCCCACCGTTGAAGGCAATCATGGGATATTCCATTCCCTGTCGCTGGACGCTTGCCGAAACTGCCTTCGGGTAAGGATAATCAAATGTATAATGTGAATACCATTTAAGTGTATGTGCAACTGCTTTGGTGGAAATTTCTTTCCATAATTCCCCACCTTCTTTCGGGTAAACCGATTCCGCCATAGGCACAAATTCCCCTATTTTTACCGCCATCGCGTCCCACATATATGTTCGTGAAGTGGCAAATGCAAAATCTCTTACATTCTCCGCTTCGAACTTCCATGTTTTTGTTTTTCCTTGACTTCCTTCCATCATCCGCTTCTCCGTTTCTTCTTCCGTAACAATCATAACGGGATTGTCAAAAGTGGTTTTCGCTTTTTGGTAACGTTGGTATTGTTCCTTGGTGAGAATTTCCGGCGCATTGGTCAAAGTTCCTGTGGCATTCAAAATGTGGTCGGCGGGAACGGTAATATTCACTTTGAAATTCCCAAAAGGCAAAGCATATTCCGAACGATACCAGTATTGCATATTCTGCCAGCCCTCTACATCATTGTAAACCGCCATGCGCGGATAAAACTGTGCCATGGCATAAATGTTTCCTTTTTCATTTGGTTCATATCCATTTCTATCACCTACCTCAAAATAATTCGGAATCGGGTATGACCATTTTATTTTGAAAATGAATTTTTCTTTTGGCTGAATTGGTTTTGTTGGAATTACACGCATCATTGTTTCATTAATGAAGTATTTTAAATCTCTTCCACTGGCATCTTTTATAAAATAAATTTTATGTCCGCCATTGAATTTTTCCTTCATAAACTGCTTCCCGAAATCATTTGCGCCTATCGGGTTTTCAGGTGCAGGCAGCTGTGCCAAACCATGCATCGGCGCATCATTTCGACGTATGTTCTGTTCCATCTGTATCCAAATGTATTCCAGCACATCGGGAGAATTATTGGTATAGGCAATAATTTCCTCACCATGAAGGATATTCAGCGTTTCATCCAAAACCAAATCCATTACATAGTCTGCCTGCTGCTGGTAATAAGCATTTCCGGGTGCACCTGAAGCCGTTCGATATTCATTGGGTGTGGGCAGCAAATCATACATCTGGTTAAAAGGTGAATCACCTGTGTGACCTTGTGTAGTTCTATAATCCTTATTTTCCTGGGAAAATGAGATAAAAGGCAGAATGGATAAGATAATCGTAAAAATAATTTTTCTAAGCATTTGTGTGTGTGTTTATTGTAAATATAATTATTTTATAAAAAGAAAAATCCTGCCACACAATTACCGTGGCAGGAGTATAATTTAGTATTCTTCTTCAATTTTTATTCCTCCAGCCGGGTATCTATAAATTCATACGTTTCAACCTCCATATCTATGGCAAGATTTGTTGATTTAAATTTTACATGGTTTTTGTCCAAGACTTTATAGTCATAAATATCCGTTAGACCGCTATAGGTGTGAAGCTCATAAAATTTTCCATCTTCTATCCACCATTGGCCTTTTTCTATAAATTTATCAACGGCACCATTATCTATAGTCATAAATAAAAGAACAAAAGTTCCATCTTCAAAACGATGTTGAATCCAATGTTTTTCAACACCTGTTCTTTGTTGATCCTTTTCTGAACCTGACCAACTACCGACAAGCTGTTTGTCCAATTTATTCTCTTTGTTTTGTTTCTTGTCCTGAGCAAATGACAAACTGAAAACCATTAACAATACTATCAATATAGTTTTTCTCATATAATTAATTTATTTAAGTTTAAAATACAAATCCATTTCACTATTGACAACAATCCCTTTGGTTGTCGCGGGATTCCATTTTACATTCTTCACAAATTCTTCTACTGATTTCATAAAGTAATTTGAATATTTATAATTTTCATTCTTTTGAAATCTTATTTGAGTTTTTAAATCTGAAATAGAACCGTTTCTATACAATATAAATTCTACGCTCATGTAAGAATAATATGAATCATTCTCTTTTCTATAAACATAATCTTCGGGATATTCAAAGTTAATAAAAAAATCTTCTTCATACTTATTAAAAGAATCTTCATAGTTTTTAGCTTCCGGATACCTCGACTTACGATCACACTCTTCAAAAGAAAAAATTTTGTCTATGTTTTTTTGCACATAATTTATCTCTGCTTTTTCACGAAGAGAATCAATGAAATTTATTCCGTATCTGTGGTCAATTTCCTTCCGCATTCGATAGGAATAACAGTGTTGTTTATCAGGGGGTGCCATGCACAAATATCCATATTCGTCATTACCTATATTGTATTTTGACAAAAGTTCATTCATTTCTTCATTGCTTCTAAATGTTTCTACCATCCCGAAAACATGAAAATAAGTAAGTCTCCCTTGCGCTATGTCTAATTCGGCTTTCCTGGTTTCCGCTAAGCAAAGTGAATCCCAATATTTATTTTCGTCAACAGTATGCTTATACACAGGCTGCTTTTGTTGGGTACAGCTTACCAGCCCAAAAATTATATACAAAGAAATTATCAACCTCTTCATTGTCTGAAAGATTATGAATTCCGAACCAATAAAACAGAATTTGTCATCAAAAAATTTAATTATCCAACGCGTAAATATCATTAATCTTGTACGCAGCTATTAAATCTTTTATATAAAATCACTTCTATTGAAATATCAAGCACTCAAAAAAAATTCGGCTCAAATCGTAAACATTCCCTTCAAATCAATCCCGCCGAAGTTAGCAGAACTCATCATCAGGAATATTTTGTCTGTTTTATCAATTGAATTCAGATGAT
>CAZKOC010000265.1:0-3310 GCA_964554275.1 uncultured Weeksellaceae bacterium | reverse complement strand
GGAAATACGCAGTTTAAATTCTGAAATCCCGATTATTTTCATCTCTGCCAAGACACTGAAAGAAGACCGGATAAAAGGTTTGAAAATCGGTGCCGATGACTATTTAATCAAACCTTTCAGCATCGAGGAATTAATCCTGAAAATTGAAATTTTCCTGAAAAGAACACAAAAGAGTAATTCCGGTTCTATCTACAAAATAGGACATTATACTTTTGACTCTAAAAACTACAGGCTTTCAAATGAAAATGAAATTATTTCGCTGACACAACGTGAGTCGGAATTGCTCAGATATTTCATTGAACACAAAAATACCGTGCTCAAACGAGAGGAAATCCTGAAAGCATTGTGGGGCGATGATGATTATTTTATGGGAAGAAGTTTGGATGTTTTCATTTCGAGGTTACGGAAAGTATTTGCCAATGATGAAGCGGTTTCTATTGAAAATCTGCATGGGATAGGGTTTAAGTTTAAAATTGACTAATGACATTTTATCAAAACAAAAACCCCGGCAGAATTTACATCTTACCGAGGTTCAAAGAAAAAAGTGGAGTTTTCAGGATACTGTCATCTTATGATAATTTTAGGATGACAATATTATATTTTAGATTATTGTTGGGTATATCCTTTTGCGATGGCGAATTTTAAAACCGCGTCTGTGATGGCTTTTCCTAAATCGGATTCTTCACCTGTTTTTTGCAGTTCAGTCTGTATGAAATTTTCTCTTTCTACGGATAATTCCATAATTTCTTTCTGAATTCCGGCACGTTCTCTGTTCAGTTTTTCAATTTCTGTTTGAAGTTGTTTCGTGGTCATTCCTTTGTATTTATCCGGCAAGGTTGATTTATCAACGTCTTCAATTTTTATTTCTTTCTGATTCAAGGCATCTACCAAATCCCAGCCCGCATTTGAATAATTGCCGTTGGCTTTCGCTTCCGCCCTGCTCGCTTTATTTTCATAACTAACGGATTCCGCAGCCTTATCCTGCTCTTCCTGGCGTTCTTTCATTTTTCTCCCCTCATATCCATAGTACAAATAAGTTGCATTTAATCTCGTGTTGCAGTCATCAATCCTGACATCATAAGGCGTAGGTATATATCTGATTTTTTGGTTGTGATCGATGAAGAAATATTCACCTTTTCCTTTCTCTGCTCCATCTTTCCACATTCCGCTTTGTCCGGAATAATCATCTCCGCAATGAATCGTATTGACATATATTCCTTGTTTTACAGCATTTGAAATCGCTTCGATGTAATTTACACTTCCTTGATTAAACGGCTCATTTCCGGCTATATAAATCAGTTTCATGCTGTTTTTGTTTCCGTCCCATTTCAATTCATTTGTGGATGTTTGAATAACTTGCCCGCAATACTCAGAACCACCGTTTGTCCTCAATGCGAATAGTTTTTCGGACAATAAATCCAAATCGGAAGTCAGAGACGTAACCTGGCGAATAAATCCTCCATCAACCGATAAGCCATCATTACCGTATTCGTATAAGCTAATCTCGATGATTGGTTTTTTACCGCCGTAACGCAGCGTTGTCAAAGTATTGACGATGTTCCACAAACGGGATTTTGCCTGGTCAATCAACCCGTCCATGCTGCTGGAAGTATCCAATAATAAAGCAACCTGAATTTTTTCCTGGGCCAATGATTCTTTGTCCAAATTAACCTGAACAGGTGTTTCCGTTAAATCTTTCGGTCGATTAAATGAACCCGATGTCGAAATTGTGGCTAGAGTTCCTAATGCAAATAATAAAGTCTTCATATCTATAAAATTTTTGATTCTATATACATTGATGCAGGAGAATTCAAAATGGTTGGTTCAGGGATGAAAAAATTTAATAGTAAATGAAAAATCTCATCATACAGGATTCCTCCTCTGTCAGAATGATATTTATCCAATGAAAATAATTCAACTTCATAATTCTTTCAAATTGCGTATTTTTGCAAAATGTTTTCTTCAACCAAAACTGTAGCATTTCATACACTCGGATGTAAATTAAATTTCTCCGAAACTTCTACCATTGCCAGGAATCTTTTGGATAATGGTTATCAGCGTGTGGAATTTTCACAACCTTCGGATGTTTATGTAATCAATACCTGTTCGGTTACGGCAAATGCCGACAAAGAATGTCGAACCATCGTAAAAAATGCAATGAAAGCAAATCCAAACGGGTTTGTAGTTATAGTCGGATGTTATGCCCAACTGAAGCCGCAGGAAATTGCGGAAATGGAAGGGGTGGATTTGGTGTTGGGTGCAACCGAAAAATTCAATATTGCAGATTATCTGGAAGATTTGAACAAGCAGGAAGAAACTTTGGTTCATTCCTGCGAAATCAGTGAAGCCGATTTTTACGTAGGCTCCTACTCCATTGGCGACAGAACCCGTGCTTTTCTAAAAGTACAGGATGGTTGCGATTACAAATGTACTTATTGTACAATTCCTTTGGCACGTGGAATTTCCCGATCCGATACAGTTGAAAATGTGATTAAAAATGCACGTGAAATTGCAGATAAAGGAATCAAAGAAATTGTTTTAACAGGAGTAAACATCGGAGATTACGGAAAAGGTGAATTCGGAAATAAAAAACACGAACATACTTTTCTGGAATTGGTTCAGGAACTTGACAAAGTGGACAATATTGAACGAATCCGCATTTCATCCATCGAACCAAATTTATTGCGGAATGAAACTATCGAATTCGTCTCAAAAAGTAGTCGTTTTGTACCGCATTTCCATATTCCGCTACAATCCGGAAGCGATGAAATTCTGAAGAAAATGAAACGTCGTTATCTGAAAAAATTATACCAAGAAAGAATTTCAAAAATACGTGAAGTGATGCCCAATGCCTGTATTGGTGTCGATGTAATTGTCGGATTTCCGGGAGAAACGGAAGAACATTTTTTGGAAACATATAATTTCCTGAACAATCTACCAATCAGTTATTTACATGTGTTTACTTATTCCGAACGTGACAATACCGAAGCGATTCATTTTGAGGGGATTGTTCCGCAAAATATAAGGAAACAAAGAAACAATATGCTCCGTATTTTGTCCGAAAAAAAACGGCTTGCTTTTTATCAATCCCAGTTAGGGTCGACTCAAAAAGTACTTTGGGAAGCCGACAATAAAAATGGAAAAATTCAAGGATTTACCGAAAATTACATCAAAGTGGAAACCGATTTTGATGAAGATTTAATCAATCAAACAGAAATAGTGGATTTGGCCTTTCTCAATACCAACGGATTTGTCGAAATTGCTAAAAAACCGATGAAAATTTTTGCAGAAATTTAATTCGCTTTTGAAA
>CAZKOC010000264.1:0-3329 GCA_964554275.1 uncultured Weeksellaceae bacterium | reverse complement strand
TTTGCAAACACTGCGGGCTTCCACTCCTTAACCAGCCCAAAGAAAAAAGAGGAAAGGAAACGCTTTAACCCATGTGCGTTAAGGGGATTTTTAAAAACTAAATTTTTATTTTATGAAATTGGAAAGCTTAAAAAATGGGAAATTTGATCCATTATCTAGCTCTCAAATGAGCACAATCAGAGGTGGTGGTTATACTGCAACCGGGGCAGGAGAAACTGCAACCAGAAGATTTAGAAGTGATAATGAATTTCGCAATGGAGATCATCTGCTTTTTAATGACGTTACGTATGATGACGGCAAGACCGAAAGAATATGGATAGCTGCTTCCTAATAGAATCCGACATATTGTAATGTATGATGGTATCACCCTGAGAAGAGGCAGCTAATATAGTGCCAGTTTAACAAGCCGGTATTTTTTGGGATACCGGCTATTATACTAACTCATCTCAAAATTTAAAATGACCAAACAAATTATAATCTTGTTCTTGCTCTTGTCGAGTCGCAACGTATTTTGCCAACCGGACGTAAAGGCCTACTATAGCTACGTCAATAAAGCTGAACTGGCCATTGTCGATTCTAATTACAAAGAAGCTTTGGCATATTATCAGAAGGCCTTTAATAAGGCATCTATTGAGGGCAAAGATGTGTACAATGCTTTTGTATTAACGGCCTTGTTGAATGACACTTTTTTGGCAAGTAGATACTTGGAGATTTTGGCTGTTTGCGGCTTGAAAAAGGAATTTATTAGCTATGATATGGCTCATATTGGTCGCCGGGGATTATTTGAAAACATATCCTATAGTTATGATGCAGACAGGCAATATAGATGGGATAATGACGAAAAACTGCGATACTTTTCGATGGCTCTAGACTCCATAGAAAATAGGGATCAAGCCATACGGCAATTAACAGAAAACAAAGACAGCATAAGGCAAGTAGATATCGCCAACGAAAAGGAATTAAAAAAATTAATTGACGAAAAAGGATTCCCCGACTTTAATAAAGTTGGCTATTTCCCTAATATTACCTCACCACAAAAGCCGAATGCTATATGGTATATAGTTTGGCATAGAAGGCCAATGCAGACAGCCATTGACGAGATATTAAAGAAACAGGTTTTGCTGGGAGGCTTTAGACCAGATTATTATGCAGAGCTGCTTATGGTCAGGGATGAGGATTATTATAACATGCTCTTCACGACCAGAGAAATGAGCGCAGCAAGGCTGGAAGAGATTAATAAAAGGAGGGCAGAAATTTATCTCGAAAATATGGATGATTATCTGAAAAAATTAAAATATCAATTCCGACATCCAACACCATTTTACTTCTACAATAATTTTGTAGTGACCTTGAATAATAAATTTTTATCCGAAGAAGAAACTGATTAGTATTGTTAAAAAAAAACGCAATGGTATTAATTCAATCAAATGAAGATGATGAATCAACAAATGATGTTTTGGACTGGTTTTATTACAAGAACAACAATAATGTAGAAATATTTAGACATAATGACGTAACACCCATCCAAAAAATTTCCATAAAAATAAATGAATTAGCAACTTTAAAAGTTGATTGTCTCGGTAAAGAGATAACAGTTAGCCCCACTTATAGAAAATGGTATCGAAGGGGAGTATATAAATTAAACAATATACCCATAGCTGATACTGGAGGTTTAGGGAATTTTTTTTTAAAGTTAAATACAATTGCATTAACTGAGGAACAGCTAATCCTAAGTGCGTTCGATAACCATTTCAGTAGCATTAATAAAGCATTAAATAACAAAATCGATAAAATAGAAATGCTGATTGTAGCCTCAACGAATAATTTGCAAATACCCGAAACATTAATATCAAACGATAGCACTGATATTGATGAGCTTGTTAAAAGCCATGCCAAAGTAATTACAAAAGCTATCTATAATAATGATTTTACTTTTATTTATAGAGGAAAAAAAATAAAAATTTCTTTGACTACACAGATTGTTACAAAGCCTATTATTCCTGGAAACCATCGGGAACCTGGTGTTCCTATCCTTTTCCAGCAATATATTGAAAAGAAATACGAACTCCGCATCTTTTACCTCAAAGGCAAGTTTTTTCCTATGGCTATCTTTTCGCAAGAGAATGAAAAGACAAAAATTGATTTTAGAAATTATGATGATGAACGCCCCAACCGTTGCGTGCCATACATCTTACCTAAAGAAATTGAACAAAAATTGCATTCATTTATGAAAGCTATTGACATGAATTGTGGCTCGATAGATATGATATACACACCGGAGGGTGAATATGTTTTTTTAGAAGTAAATCCTGTAGGGCAATATCAATGGTTGGAGAAAAATTGTAACTACCCTATTAGCAAATCAATAGCGGAAGAGCTTATTAATGAAAAATGAAAAACAGATAATGACCGAAGAAGAAAAAATAGAACATGAAATACATCAATGGATAGATAATAATAGAGCGCATCTGCCTTTAAACGTTGATTCGTGGAAGATAATAGTAAAAGCTAAGGAAGAAGATAAGGAGCAAGAGCCGGTTTTGTCGTTTGGGAAATACAACGCTGCCGCTCACAGAACGGATAAATTTTATAAAGCCTTTTCCAGAATAGCTGAGATAAAAAATGAGTAAAGAAAAATACATTAAATTATTTAGTTGTTGTACAATCACCTCTGGGGCAAGCCGTTCTTTAATTTGCGATTTACAACGAAAAGAAATTTGCTTTGTGCCCAATTCCCTTTTTAATTTATTTGATAATGCGTGCCATGCTTTTAATCTTTCAGATATTGAGCAGCAATTAGATGAAGGAGGTGATATTGTATTAAATGAATATATTTCTTTTTTGGAGAAAAAAGAGCTAATCTACCGTTTTGATAATAACGAAGAGTTAGAACATTTTCCGATGTTAAGCACAGATTGGCTTTTTGCTGCCCATATTTCCAATTGTATTATTGATATCAAAGACAAATTTGATTTTATCAATGAATCGTTTTTGCAACAATTGGAGATATTATGTTGCAACTATGTACAATTAAGATTTTTTGAAACGGTTGAGTTATCAGTAGTTCAGAAAATTTTAGATATCCTTAATCCTACTCAGATAAAGGCAATGGAGTTAGTCATTCCGTATATATTCGGCGAAGAAGATTTTAATGAAAAAATATCATCCTTTATCAATCATAACCGAAAGGTGAGAAACATCACGGTTTGCGGTGGAATTGAAAATGCTGTTTTAAAACAAGAAGAATATTTTACAGGTTCAGTTTTTCTCACCAAAGAAAATATAAAAAGTATTTTACACTGTGGTATTATACAGTTGGAACAATTTGC
>CAZKOC010000263.1:0-3332 GCA_964554275.1 uncultured Weeksellaceae bacterium | reverse complement strand
GGTGTGCAAAGATAAGCACCTTTTTGTTTCTTACAAATGTTTTTATATCTTTTTTTACCTTTTTTATGAAGTATTTTTTACACTTCTAAATATCAGGATTTTATGCAAACTATTTTTCAAAATATTTTATCTGTCGACATATGTTTTTGGATGAATTTATTATAATTTATTATCAAGGGAACCCTTAACTGGCAACCATGTGAGGTATGGAGATCATTCGATAAGCTCAGGATATAATTTGTTTGAGTTCTCTGCTTTCCCATGCCCTGAGGCTCTCGAAAAGCGTAAGAAAAACGAGTGACAACAGCCCAACATCAAACTATTCTTTCTGAACCTTACTTTTATAATAAGCGTTAGAATTCTCCTAAATCTATTTTAACAGAGAAAATGTTTGAATAAAGTGCAATGCTTTGATCCCCTACATCTGTCAAAGCATAGTCAACAGAGATACCCCTGTATTTAAATCCGATTCCTATATTAGGCTGGAATGTAAGTTTTTTATCATCTTCAAAAGTCCGTTCGAATTGAAAATTATTTACGCCTCCGCGGAGGAAAACCATATTATCATATCCGACTTCAAACCCGACTGCTGGTGAAAGACTGAGCGCTCCTGTTGAAATAAGATCATTTGTTTGAGCGAATTGAAAATTCAAATCCACTTCTCCCAACACATTAAATTTATCATTGATTTGAAAGTTTTTACCAACTCCTATCTGTAATTTTGGGATAGTTAATTCTATGGTTTCTTCGGGAAGCTCATTTACCGTTTGCTGATTTCCGGTTCCTGGCTCCGTAACGGTAATCGTATTGAGCTCATCTTCATTGATGCTCCATGCGTTAAAAGTTGTGGTAATGTCGCGCGCCATCAATCCGAAGTAAAACTGATCTTCTGTTCGGTACTGCAATCCTAAATCAATTCCGAATCCAAATGAGCTGGCAAATTTCCCGATGTGCCTGTACACCACTTTGGCATTGGCTCCAACTGAAATATCGGAATTTCCAAGGAAATATCCGGCATAGCTTAAACTCAGAGCATAATCAGCAGTTGAAAATTTACTGATTCTATCATAATCTATATTTCCTTGACTATCAATTAATTGAGTTGTATTCAAAATATCATCAACTCCAAACCGATAAAGCGAAAGACCAACTACGGCATTGTTTTCCAATGGGATTGCTCCTGCTAAATAATCATATTTAGCAATAGACTGAAAGTATTCCGCATGCATGGCCGCAATCTGCGGGCCATGATAAACTTCCGTGAGCCCTGCAGGATTCCAATAGGTAGAGTTTACATCTCCCGTATTTGCCACAACAGCATTTCCCATCGCAAATGCGCGGGCATCTACCCCGATGCTGAGAAATTCGTTGGAATACTTACGCGTTACCTGAGAGAAACTCAAGACCATGGACAGAAGCAGGATAGTTGATATTTTAAGTTTCAAAATAATTTGTTCAAGGTTTAATGTTTCAGGTTTAATGTTTCAGGTTTATCATTTTTACTTTGAGCCTGAAACTTTGAACTTGAAACTAAATTTTGTCTGGCAAAAATCGAATGTTTTGTTTAAAACACAAAATCTTGTTTTTTATTGCATTTAGCGCTAAAGTTATAAGTCAGCAAATGTCAAATGATTTCTTTGTGTAACTTTGCGAAGAGATGGCGAATTTCTGCGTTAGAATTGTACCGCAAAGAAATGCGAAGAAGCAAAGAACCACAAAGACTTTTTATGAAAATGAAATTATTTACTTTACCGAATTTATTGACACTGGGGAATTTGTTTTGTGGGTGTTTGGCCTGTGTCTTTATTATATATGGAATTCCGATATATATTATTTTGATATTGATTTGTACTTCATTATTATTTGATTTATTAGATGGAATGGTAGCTCGAGCCTTGAAAATAAATTCTGAAATCGGGATTCAGTTGGATTCTTTGGCCGATATGGTAACATTTGGTTTTTTACCGGGAATATTGATGTTTCAAATGTTAGGAGCTCCCGATATTTTCCAAATGAATCCTGAAAATCAAATTGACTTTGAAAGAATTCAATTTAATTTCATAAGTCTTTTAGGATTTTTAATCCCTCTTTTTTCTGCTTTGCGCTTAGCTAAATTTAATGTTGATACCGAACAATCTATTTATTTCAAAGGGTTAAATACACCGGCTAACACTATTTTGATATTTTCCTTGGTTTGGATTCAAAATCAAAATGGGTTTATTATTTCGACAGAGATTGATACTTATATATTAATAGGAATCACTCTACTTTCCTGTTGGTTATTAATCTCAAATATTCCGATTTTCTCTTTCAAATTCAAAGGATCTGCATGGAAAGACAATCATTTTAAATATATATTTTTAGGAATCAGTTTAATTCTTTTGATATTGTTTCAAATGAATGCTTTACCGTTTATCATTTTATTATATATAATTATATCAATCATTTTCAGAAAAAAAATTATCAATGCTTAATCTACACAAACCTCTTTGTTTTTTCGATTTGGAAACCACCGGAATCAACATCGGAACCGACCGGATAGTCGAAATCTCCGTACTAAAGGTCTTCCCGAACGGCAACAAAGAAAGCAAAACACTTCGCGTGAATCCAGGGATTCCGATTTCAGGAGAAGCAACAGCCGTTCACGGAATCACGAATGAAGACGTTGTCAACGAGCCTCCATTCGAAGAAATCGCTCCGTTGATTTGGGAAATGCTGAAAGACTCGGACATTGCCGGTTATAATTCCAATCGTTTTGATGTTCCTCTTCTGGCAGAAGAGTTTCTAAGAAACGGTTTCGATTTTAACCTGGAAAAACATCGCTTAGTGGATGTTCAGGTTATATTTTTCAAACAGGAACCTAGAAATCTGAGTGCCGCCTATAAATTTTATTGTGATAAAACCCTGGAAAATGCACACTCAGCGGCTGCCGATGTAGAAGCTACTTATGAGATTTTCAAAGCCCAGGTCGAAAAATATGATGAACTGGAAAATGACATTAAATTTCTGAGTGAATTTTCTTCGCAGAAAAAAATAGCCGATTTAGCAGGATTCATAGGCATTAACGATAAAGGACAGGAAATCTTTAACTTCGGGAAATACAAAGGACAAAACGTAAAAGATGTGTTTGAAAAAGACCAGGGTTATTACAGCTGGATTCAAAACGCGGATTTCCCACTCTATACTAAAAAGGTTTTGACGAGAATCAGGTTAAGCCCCTCCTAATCTCCCCAAAGGGGAGGAATCTTCAAATTTTCACAATTTCAAATTAAATAATATGACTTCAAAAATAATTTATAAAGGCGAATTGCGAACCGAAGCAATTCATTTAC
>CAZKOC010000262.1:0-3338 GCA_964554275.1 uncultured Weeksellaceae bacterium | reverse complement strand
TATTACTGTGTAAACGGATGTAAAGTAATGAAAGAAGCTCCTGTCGAGCCGGTAGAACCTGTAACGCCTGAGCCGCCAGTGGTAGTGGATATGAATTTTGAAAATGTATTATTCGAATTCGATCGTAGCGATTTGACTGCAGATGGCCAGCAAAAAGTAAAATTGGCCGCTGATAAAATTAAAGCGGATGGTGGTAATTACTTTGTAGATGGATTTGCGGACAGCAAAGGTTCTGATGCTTACAACATGAACTTATCAAGAAAACGAGCTCAATCTGTTAAAGACGCTCTTGTAAAAGAAGGTGTGAAAGCCGAGCAGTTGGAAGTAAGAGCTTTTGGAGAACAATATCCGAAATGTACCAATGATACCGAAGAAGGCAGGGCATGTAACAGACGTGTGGTTGTTTTGGAAAGGTATTAACAATTAGAAATCAATTTCTCAAAATAAAGAAAAGGCGGGCATAAAATACCCGCCTTTTCTATTTTTACAATAATTACAAAACATTAAATTAATTAACAACTAATTTCTTTGAGATTGATCTGCCTTCTACATTTAATTTTAAAACATAAATACCTTTTGGCAAACCTGAGACGTTAATGGAATTATCTGTATTTAATTTCACATTAATTTTTCTTCCTTGTAAATCATACAATTCAACTGAATTTAATTTCTCAGCTTTTACATATACTTTATCAGAAGCAGGATTCGGATAAATTTTTAAGTTATTTGCTAAGGAATTATCCATTACAGACAATTGGTTTTCCGCAGAAGCCTCCGAATAAACTTTTGATGCATCAATAGATTTCACACTCCAATAAAGATTAGAAGGTATTTCCTCCAATTCCAAAAACCAGGACGGAGTTGTTACAACATATTTCGCAATGTCTTGTCTGCCTGAGGTAGTTCCAACTTTGATCTCATATTGTAAAGCATTTATGGGAGTTTTGTCATCGCCTGCCCCACTCCATGTAAAAATCATTTTATTTCCATCCTGTTCCAGATTTAATTCTGCAGGCGGAAGTGGTTTTTGATTTTCTTCAGTTGAAAGATTTTTAAACAATTTGGTCAAAGAAGGCATATCATCATCAGCCCAATCAAACCCCGACATCAAAACATCTAAATGATTGTCATTGTTATAATCCAGCAAATTTATATTTCCCTGGCTTCCTAAATTATAAAGCCCTGTTTCTTCTGCTTTTGTAAATGTTTCGGATTCCTGATTATACAAAAATACTTTAACCTGAGCATTATAATTTTCATCGTCCCCCATTACTATAAAGTCATAATAACCATCATTGTTCAAGTCTCCGGTATCTACACTTGAACCACCAAGTCCTTCATCTTCAATTACACTAGTGATGAAATTCCCTGTACCATCATTCCATAAAACAGCCAAATACTCATTGTAATCCGCATCTTGTCCTGCCACTACCAAATCCAAAAAACCATCTGCGTTAAAGTCAGCGTAAGACATTTTCCCATCATTGACCGCATCTAGGTCTTGAGAAAGCTCTAAAGTTCCATTATTATTTAGGTATACTTTAAATACCGGTTCCAAATCCGCGTCAAAGCCAAAAATAACTGCATCAAGCAGATTGTCATTATTCAAATCAATCACTTTGAAACTACCATTCTGAGTGCCGGGTAGCCAGGCAGGAATCACTTCAAATCCATTTTGGGTGTTTTTATAAAAATCCAAATCGTATGTAAAGCCTCCTATATCTTCAACGTATTGTGTACCGTTTAGGGCATAATCCATAAATCCATCATGGTTAAAGTCAAAAACTTCAAGCGAACCATAAATTTTTCCGGGAATATTCTCTTCCAATTCATAGCCTGTCCCTGTATTTATAAACCGGTATTGCTGATAATTTACAATATCGTTGTAACTCAATCCTGTAGAGACAATGTCCAACAACCCATCATTATTAAAATCAATGAATTTAATATCTCCCAAATGAGTGGAATTCAATCCCAGGTCTTCAAACAAGGCAAAAGCGCCTTCATTGTTCTTATAAACTTCATTGAGTGTCGTATCAACATTTCCATCATTATTTGAGTCAATCGCCCCATTGTGGACAATATCTGTAAAGCCGTCCCCATCAAAATCACCCACATGACTTGACGAATAATAAAAGTCTTTCATAATGGTTTCTGTTTCTTCAAAGCTTTGTGCCTGAAGACAAATCGCAGGAATTAACCCTAGGAAAAATGTAATTTTTTTCATATTATTTTTATTTATTCTAAATTAAAATACAAAACTATAAGAAGAAAATTAGCTTGCCTTAACAAAAGACCTAATGTTTATCAGTTATTCATAAAAAAATCCCAAACAATATGTTTGGGATTTTATCCATTATCAAATTAAAAGATTTAATCTTATCTCATAACAGCCAGAGCGTTTTCATAATCGGGTTCATCCACAATTTCAGGAACCTGCTCAGTATAAATTACGTTTCCCTCTTCATTGACAACCACCACGGCACGGCTCATCAATCCGGCCAATGGCTCGTCGGTAATTCTTACCTGATAAGCATCTGAAAAATTATTGTCTTTGAACTCTGATAAAGAAACCACATTTTCCAGACCTTCTGCCGCACAAAACCTGTTGTGTGCAAAAGGTAAATCCTTGGAAATACATAAGACAACCGTATTATCCAAACCCGAAGCCTCTTCATTAAATTTCCTTACAGAAGCCGCACATGTTCCGGTATCAACACTTGGAAAAATATTCAGGACAATTCTTTTTCCCTTATAATCTGAAAGAGATTTCTCAGACAAATCGCCTGCTGTCAATTTAAAATCAGGAGCCTTTGCTCCTACTGCCGGAAGGTTTCCCTGGGTATGAATAGAGTTTCCTTTTAATGTAATATCTGCCATAATTTTTTCTTGCAATTTACAGCTATCATTCAAATTATGATCTTAATTAATTACTAATTCTAATATCTTGTGTCTTATGTCTTATATCTAAATTACCTATCTTCGCACAAATTTTTCAGCAAAACAAACAAACGAATGTTACTTTCTTCAAGATTACAAAAATTGCAACCGCCGGCTACAATTGCAATGACGCAAAAAGCAAGAGAATATAAGCAGCAAGGAAAAGATGTAATAAGCCTGAGCATCGGAGAACCGGATTTTGATACGCCTGATTTCGTGAAAGATGCTGCAAAAAAGGCTATTGATGAAAATTATTCTCACTATCCACCCATCGCAGGTTATCCTGAACTGAAAGAGGCTATCGTTCATAAATTCAAAAGAGACAACAATTTAGAGTACAAATCTTCTCAAATTGTGGTTTCTACCGGGGCAAAGCAATCTATTTACAATACTTTTCA
>CAZKOC010000261.1:0-3356 GCA_964554275.1 uncultured Weeksellaceae bacterium | reverse complement strand
ATTATGTTAAAATATACAACACCCAATCAAAAAAACAGGAAAAATCCTATTTTTTCTCAGGATTTTTCCTGTAAAAGAGACCGGGTTTTTCCTGTTTTTTTAATATTTCATTAAATATTTTCTTGGTGAAATATCTCCTCTTAGTGGCGGAAAAGTTGACAGTGTCAGGAAAAATATCCCGAAGGAAAATTTATGCTGATTCCCAAATACGCCATTTGCCGTATTGACTCTCTGTACTATTGTCAATAGTTTTGCGTCAACACTTTCTCCAGCCACATAACACATGAGGATATGTTGAGGCAGTTAGCCAACACCTGTAGCAATGCAGGTGTTTTTTTATTTACTCCTCGGATGGTGCTTCAAAATAGCATCTCGAATGAATTGATCATCTAAATGAGTGTAAATTTCTGTGGTGGTAATGCTTTCATGCCCCAGCATCATTTGTATTGAACGCAGGTCAGCGCCATTTTTAAGAAGATGTGTAGCGAATGAATGCCGGAATGTATGCGGACTGATGGTTTTATGGATGCCGGCTTTTTGTGTCAAATTTTTGATCATCGTGAATATCATCACCCGGGTTAAATTCTTTCCTCTGCGGTTAAGGAACAAATAGTCTTCATATCCTTTCTGAATGGTTTGATGAATCCGAACCTGACTTTTATAAATGTTGATGTATTTAATGGTATAATCTGAAATCGGAATTAATCTTTGTTTGTTCCCTTTTCCAACTACGCGAATGAAATTCTCCTCAAAAAACAAATCCGATAATTTCAGATTGGTAAGTTCCGAAACCCTGAGGCCGCATCCGTAAAGCGTTTCCAGAATAGCCCGGTTTCGTTCACCTTCGGACAGGCTTAAATCTATTGAGGCAATTAAGTTATCAATCTCACCTTCGGAAAGAGTATCAGGTAATTTCATTCCCAGTTTCGGGCTTTCCAATAATTCGGCGGGGTTATCCGTGCGCCACTCTTCCAGCTGTAAATAATTGAAAAAACTTTTGAGAGAAGAAATCAGTCTTGCCTGAGAACGCACAGCGTAT
The DNA here is from genome assembly GCA_964554275.1 of uncultured Weeksellaceae bacterium. Taxonomy (GTDB): domain Bacteria; phylum Bacteroidota; class Bacteroidia; order Flavobacteriales; family Weeksellaceae; genus Moheibacter. The sequence goes on along the minus strand of CAZKOC010000261.1, from coordinate 2,317 downwards.
TTTTCTTTGGCGAACCGGTAAAAAAATTCCTCTAAATCATTCCTTGGGATTTCGATTGGATTTTTATCGGAAAAACGTTCCAGTTTTCGGATATCGCGTAAGTATGCTTCCAGCGTATTGTCGGACACACTTTTTTCAAGTTTCAGGTAAGATTTGTATTCCGAAAGTGCTTCGCGCCATTCCATCTAAACAGGGTTTTCCAGTTCCAAAACTTTCTGAACCATAGAATCCTGGGGCATCCAGGCACGATAAAGCGCATTGGTTCCAAATAATTGTTCTGCAATAGAGGCTTTCAGAAAATCCTTTAGCAATTCTTCATCATGCTCAGTGATTCTTGCCGGCCGAATGCCTAAAATACCTAAAAATTCAAGATAAACGGGCGTTATGTCATAATACCTGAGAAACATATTTTCTTCTAACCAAAACGGATGATACCTGTTTTCTTCCAGTTTTTTAAAGACAAAATCTTCTGTTTCTTTTGTACTGTTATGGTAAATCCATTGCCCGAGTTTTGAGGAGTCAATGGGTACAAATTCGTCCGGTATAATTCCTCCGCCGCCATACACGATTTTTCCGGAAGGCGCTCTGAATTCCAACTCTTTATTGAATTTTATGCTGTCTTTTGAATAAAGCTCTCCGTTTTGTAACCGTCTGTAAATTTCATCCGAATAAGCCGCGTTTCCCTGGTCATAGGGCCTTTGGATGGAACGCCCGGAAGGTGTGTAGTAACGGGCGACCGTCAGTCTCAGCCGGGTTCCGTCCCCTAAGCTGATTTCACGCTGAACCAAACCTTTTCCGAATGAACGGCGCCCGACGATAGTGGCACGTCCGTATTCCTGCAAAGCACCTGCAACAATTTCGCTGGCGGAAGCCGAACCCTCATCAATCAAAACATATACTTTTCCGTGTTCGAAAATCCCCTTAGAAGTAGCGTATATGTATTTTCTTTTTTCTTCTTTGTCCTGTGTATAAACAATGAGTTCCTTTTCTTTCAGGAATTCATCGGCAATTTGTTCTGCTACAGTCATGATTCCTCCCGGATTTCCGCGTAAATCGAGAACTAAGGATTTCATTCCTTTTGCATTCAGCTTTTTCAATGCGGCATGAACTTCATCAGCGGATTTTTCGGCAAACCGGATGAGTTTTATGTAGCCCATTTCATCATTGATCATAAAAGAAGAAACAACGCTTGGGAGTGGCAGATTTCCTTTTTTCGCTTCAATGTCAATGATGGATTTATTTCTCAAAACGGTCAAACTTATCTCTGATTTATTTCCACCTTTGAGGAGGGCAGTAGCCTGTGCGGTTGATAAATCCGAAATGTCGATGCCGTCTATCTTCAAAATCCTGTCTCCGGAAATCAATTTTCCGAAGTTAAGGCTTTCAGGGACAACCCTTGCGATTACTATGGTGTCGTTATAAGATTTTACATGAATTCCAATTCCCTGGAAACTTCCGCTCATTTCCTGAGTTACTCTCTGTATGGCTTTTTTATCTAAATAAGTCGTATGCGGGTCCAGCTGACCCAACATTTGAGTGATGGCCTTATCCACCAGGCTGTCAGTATTTACATTCTCTATGTATTGATTGTCAATGAGTGAGACAAGGCGCCTGATTTTTTGTTCGTTGGCACTGTATTCCAATCCGACTAATTTATCATTTTCATCAACAGCAATATCATACTTCTTACCGACCATAAATCCTGCAATGAAAATAATCAGGACAATCAGGACAATATTGAGTATTTTGAAGAAGAGTCTCATTCTAATTCATTAAATCATTAGGTGAAATACGGAAAACATCTACATCGGCTTTTTTAAGAAATTCCAGTCCGGAAGTATCTTTGTATTCTTCAAAATAAACGACTCTTATTATTCCTGCCTGGTGGATGAGCTTGCTGCATTCCTTACAGGGTGAAAGTGTTATGTACAAAGTAGCACCGACGCATGATTGTGTGGAAGCCGCTACTTTTAATATCGCGTTTGCTTCTGCGTGGAGTACATACCACTTGGTGTAGCCTTCGTCATCTTCACAGATATTTTCAAAACCTACTGGCGTACCATTGTAACCATCAGAAATAATCATTCTGTCCTTTACGATTAAAGCTCCGACCTGGCGTCTTTCACAATAAGATAGTTTACCCCATTCCAAAGCCATTTTCATATAGGCTTTGTCATATCTCAATTGTTTTTCATCCATTTTTTCTTCTAATTCTTTAGGGTTTAAGGATTTCGAAGCTTACAATATAATTTATAAGCATATACCGTTGCAAGTTAGAAAAAAGAATGTGTTGTATGGCCGAATTAAGAAAAGTTTT
>CAZKOC010000260.1:0-3370 GCA_964554275.1 uncultured Weeksellaceae bacterium | reverse complement strand
AAGCACTCATCCCGATCCCGCCGGCTCCTATGAAATAATAATATGTCTTATCTAAAACGCTCATCTTATGTAATTCAGTATTATATCAACTATTTCTTTTGTGGCATTGGGTTTTCCGAGTTTTTTTATGTTTCCGGAAAGCTCATTTTGATGGTTTTCATCTTTTGACAATTCCAATACAGCGTTTACCAGATTATCAGGGACTTCTGTGTCCCTGAACATTATTGCCGCGCCTCTGTCAACCAAAGATTTTGCGTTTTTAGTTTGATGGTCTTCTGCCGCAAAAGGGAATGGAACCAGGATTACCGGTTTCCCGATCAGGCATAATTCAGAGATTGCCATGGCTCCGGCGCGTGAAACAATTATGTCTGCTGCTGCATAGGCATCCTGCATATTGTAAATAAATTCGGAAATATGAATCTCTTTTAAATCATTTCCGGTTTGTTCTTTTATTTTTTGATATTCCAGTTTTCCGGTTTGCCAAATCAACTGGATTTCTCCGGTTTGAATTTCATTCAGTCCTGCCAGCCATGCGTTGTTTAAAGTCCTTGAACCCTGACTTCCACCAACAGAGAGAATTACTTTTTTATCCGGGTTTAAACCAAATGATTCAACTGCTTTGTTTCTTTCGGGTAAATTCTGAAATAACTCGGGCCGGATCGGATTTCCCGTATGATGCACTTTATCCGCAGGAAACTGAGGAATTCCTTCATAAGCCGTACAAATTGCAGCAGCACTTTTGGCTAACAATTTATTGGTAATTCCCGGATATGAATTCTGTTCCTGAATGATGATGGGAATTCCTTTATTGGAAACTCTTTTGAGAATGGGCCCACTTGCAAATCCACCTGTTCCGACAGCAATATCGGGCTGAAATTCTCTTACGGTTTTCGCTGCCCGATTTAAACTTTTAAATAATTTATAAGGAAAAGAAAAATTCGCCATCCAATTTCCTCTGTCAATCCCTGCAATAGGCAAACCTTTTATTTTGTAACCTGCTTTCGGAACTTTTTCCATTTCCATTTTTCCTTCGGCCCCGACAAATAAAATATCGGCGTCAGGCAAGCGACGCTTTATTTCGTCCGCTATGGCAATGGCCGGATAGATGTGTCCTCCCGTTCCTCCTCCACTGATGATAATTTTAGGCGATATCCTGGATGATGGCTTCACTGTTTCTTTTTTCTTCTAATTCAATTTCTTCAGGCGACTTAATTGCCCTGCTTACACTCAAAATAATCCCAAACGCTATACACGTTACCCAAAGGGAAGTCCCTCCGTAACTGATCATCGGCAACGGCTGTCCCGTAACCGGAAATAAATTTACTGCCACTCCCATATTGATCATTGCCTGGAAAATTACCGGCAACCCGACTGCAAATACGAGCAAGGTTCCAAAAAATGTATGGATTTTTGTAGCTATAATCATAATCCGGAACAGTACAAGCAAAAAGAGGAACAGCAATAAAGCCCCTCCAAACATTCCGTATTCTTCAACTATAATTGCATAAATAAAGTCCGATGATGATTGAGGCAGTGTATGTTTGAAAACACTTTTCCCCGGCTGGAGGTTAAAAATCCCTCCTCTGTTGATCGCTGCTTTGGCATGCTGTACCTGGTAAGATGCAAGCCCGTCATCGCTTGAAAAATTATCAATCCTTGATTTCCAGGTATGTACACGGGAATTGGGAATCATGTCCGCGTAATTAAAAGCGATGTACACAAAAATTCCTCCGGCGACCACACCTGTAATCAAAATTCCCAAAAGATACTTAATCGGGAATCCGCCCAGGAACAAAAGTGTCATGCTCATGACAAAAAGCATTCCTGCAGTGGAACCGTTGGCAGGGAAAATCAACCCTATAATCACAAACATCGGGAAGAAAAGCGGGAAAACCGTTTCTCCGAATTTCACTTTTTTATTCCTTATTTTGGTTAGATATCTCGCGATATAAACCAGTAAAACCATTGACGCAAAAGTAGAAGTCTGAATGGTAATAGAAGTTCCCGGCAATTTAAGCCAGCGTGCGGCATTGGCTCCGTCAATGGTTGTTCCCTGAACAATGGTTGCTATCAACATAATAACCACAATGGGCAACCCGAGTAGAGCAAGCCCTCCAAAGTATTTATAATCAATTCTTTGCAGAGCAATTATTATGATAATTCCAACAATCAAAAAAAAGGCATGTTTACCTATATGTGAAATCACCGACCCCGAACCTACTGTGTACACCAAATTAGAACTTGCCGAATAAACCGGAAGAAATGAGAAAATGGCCAAAAACACTATGAAAGCCCACAGGTATTTGTCTCCTTTTATATATTTCTTCAAAAATCCGATCATTTTTTAGACATTAGATGTTAGACATAAGATTTTAGATTGCTCTTTCAACTACTAATTACAAATTCTTTATTTCTTTTTTAAATTGATTCCCCCTGTCTTCATAACTTTTAAATAAATCAAAACTCGCGCAAGCAGGCGAGAGCAAAACCACGTCACCTTTTTTACCGAGCATATAAGCGGCACGAACCGCATCTTGCATCGATTGTGTTTCCACCATATTGTCCACGAGCCCTTCAAACGCGGAAACTATTTTAGAATTATCGACGCCGAGACAAACTATTGCCCTGACCTTCTTTTTCACCAAAGGGATTAAATCCGAATAATCATTTCCTTTGTCAGTACCGCCAACTATCCAAACCGTTTGTGTGTTCATGCTCTCCAATGCATAATAAGTTGCATTTACATTTGTGGCTTTTGAGTCGTTGATGAATTCAATTCCTCCTATCTTCAATACAGATTCCAGCCTGTGTTCTACTGCAGTAAAGTCGGACAAACTTCTTTTAATGGTTTCTTTTCTGATCTTTAAAATATTGGCTGCTGTTGCTGCTGCCATGGTATTTGCAACATTGTGCCTTCCTCTCAGGGAAAATTCCGAAATGGAAAGTTTCAATTCCTCGGGGTAATTTACATGTACAGTTGAGTCATCTGCATAAGTTCCATCTTGCATTTCTGTATTCATAGAGTATGGTATTTTTTTAGCGTTTGTGTTAATTTCTTTTAATAATTCTACAGTTGTATCGTCGTCAAAGTTGTATACGAAGTAATCTTCGTGTGATTGATTTTCAGTTACTTTAAATTTGGAACGTGCATAGAGTTCCAGTTTATAATCATATTGGTCAAGGTGGTCAGGCGTGATGTTAAGCAATATGGCTATATAAGGTTTAAATGTCTTTACATCATCTAACTGAAAACTGCTTATTTCCAACACATAATAATCATGATTATTATCTACCACCAGTTGCGCAAAACTCTTTCCGATATTTCCTCCTAAACCTACATTTAATCCGGCTTGTGAAAGGATGTGATAAA
>CAZKOC010000259.1:0-3413 GCA_964554275.1 uncultured Weeksellaceae bacterium | reverse complement strand
GCTGGACGGAAGATAATGTCATTTTCAATTTCGAAGGAGGTTGTTATGCCAAAGTGATTAATCTTTCCGCCGAAGGTGAACCTGAAATTTACGGAGCCATAAAAGAAGGTTCTTTGTTAGAAAACTGCGTTTTCAAACCGGGAACAAATGAAGTAGACTTCGAAAATAAATCCGTTACTGAAAATACACGTGTAAGTTATCCTATTGATTATATCGAGAACATTGCTGTTCCTTCATTAGGAAAGAATCCGACAAATATTTTCTTCTTATCATTTGACGCGTTCGGGGTATTTCCTCCTATCGCAAAGCTAAGCCCTGATCAGGCAGCTTACTTATTCATTTCAGGATATACATCAAAAGTTGCGGGAACCGAGGCGGGTGTAACCGAGCCTCAAACAACTTTCTCGACTTGTTTCGGCGCGCCGTTTATGCCCCTGCATCCTACGAAATACGCCTCATTATTGAGTGATAAAGTTGCAAAAACAGGTGTAAATGTCTGGTTATTAAATACTGGCTGGAACGGACAGGGAAAACGAATGAGCCTTAAAGATACCAGAGCAGTTATCAATGCTGCTTTAAGAGGTGATCTGGATAATGTGGAATACAAACAAGATCCGTATTTCGGATTCCAAATCCCGCAAAGCTGTCCGGGCGTTTCTTCTAATGAAATCCTCAAAGTTGAAAGTTCTTGGAATGATTTGGATGCTTACGATGAAAAAGCAAGATTATTGGCAAGCAAATTCAAAGAGAATTTCAAAAAATTCGAATCTTTCGCCAACGAAGAAATCTTAAGCGGAGGTCCTTTGGTATAAAGAATTTTTAATAAAAAATAAATCAGGCCGGATGAGGATTTATCAATCATCCGGCTTTTTTGTTAATAACTTTTAAAGTTAAAAAATTGCGCAGTTGATGTCTGTAATCTAAATTTGCGCCAATTTATGCAAACCCAAAAAAACACACACAAATTATGCAGCAACTCTTAAGCACACCGCTGGGCGTAGTGTCCCAGGCGAACGATGCGGCGCTCGTGCCAATCGTTGATTCGAAAAAGTTCTCTTTTGTAGTAAACAAGATGAGAACTTTTTTTTTGCACAAAGGTTTCGTAGAAGTACACACGCAAAACCGTCTGAGCATCCTTGCCGCGTGCGAAAACCCGCACTCCATTGCCACGTATGATTATTGCGGAAACGTATGGCCGCTGCCGCAAACCGGCCAGATGTGGCTGGAACATGAACTGCTGACCAAGCCCGATGTGCCCGGTTATTTCTGTCTTTCTACCAGCTATCGCAATGAGGACAATCCTATCAAAGGGCGACATCACAGAATTTTTCCGATGTTTGAATTTGAATTGCACGGCGGGTTGAAAGAACTGATCAACCTTGAATGTCAGCTCCTTGAATTCCTGGGATTTGGTGACCGGGAAAATTTCATTCACAAAAATTATGAGGATATGTCGTCCAAATACGGTGTATCTATTTTGGAAGCTGAAGACGAATTGAAAATCGAGCACGACTACGGCTCTATCTTTTTCCTGGAAAATTTCCCTGAAAGAACCAATCCGTTCTGGAATATGAAACGAACCGGAGAAACCTCAAACAAAGTTGATGTTTTGATGCATGGAATCGAAACCATCGGCTCGGCCGAAAGAAGTTGTGATGCCGAAGAGCAACGTAAAGCATTTTATTCAATAGAGGGTGGAGCTTATGCTCAAAAATTATTTGAATTGTTTGGAGAGAAGCGGGTAACAGATGAACTGGAGGATTTCTTGTCACATAAATTTTTCCAACGCTCCGGGGGAGGAATGGGTGTTCCGAGAATGATCCGCGCCTTTGAGCTTTCCGGATTGTTATAACATCATCAGCATAATTACTAACACAAATGTAGAGACGCGACGCATCGCGTCTCTGCCATTTTATACCTATTTCTTGCTTTTGATTCCTGCCTGGTGCGCAAAATTTTCCGCGAATTCCACAATGTAATCCGCTACCTGGTCTTCATTCGTAGCGCGTTGATAAGAATTCGCCATGGAAATAAAAATCTGATGATAGAAACGTTTCATATCATCCATCGGCATTTCCTTTGTCCATAAATCTATACGGAGCGCTTCCTTGTCTTTTTCATCCCACACAGAAACCATTACGGCCTTTGTTTCCTGATTGCTGATGCCGCCGTCCTGTGCATTCCAGTGCATCTTTTCAGGAATGTGGTTTTCATCTAATTCTATATCGATTGTGATTTGCGTTTTTTTCATTTTGGTATTGTTCAATTATATTTTGTTAGAATTGTCATTCTGAGCGAAATGTAATGAAGCGAAGAATCTAAAATTCATTTATTTTAAGAGATTCCTCGTTTCTCGGAATGACAGAAAGCTATCTATTCATATTTTTTCAATTCATCTTTACTCGCCGGTTCGGTGGGTGTGTAATTGCCATCCCCCTTTTTAGGCTTGTATTTCGAACCGTTAAAAATGGTTTGCGTGTCGGTATTTAAAAATTGTTCCAAAGTAACATCCGGATTTTTATCTAAATATGCTTTACAAATCCGCCAACCGATAAAAACCCCAATTTTCCCGGGGGAATCGGTTTCAATTTCATTCAGGAATTTGGAATAAGGAGCATAATCCAGAAAACGTTCACGCAAAGACTTATCGGTTTCAAAAACCATATTCTGTTCCACAAAATAATTCCAGACATTGCCCTCGTTTTCCTGCGCCCACTTATATTGATTGGGCGTATAGCCGATTTTCAGTTCATCGGAAGTTTTTGGCAGAAGCGCGTCTGCCAGGATTAATTTCTTCCCTTCATCTACCATCAGATCCCCGAAAGTCTGCTGCCTGGGGTTGAAAGGAATAATCTCTTTACCGATGGCATGCACCACAGCAGGCGTTATATTGTCAGGATTCATATTCTGTGCCATATACGGATAAACCCTTTCCCTAATATACAATTCACTTTTTGTCCCGAGAAATCCATCCAAAGCAATGAAAAGCATTTCGTCTTTGGAGCTAAACAATACAGGTTCATAAATGTTTTGCATTGCAGACGAATAAAAATACACTTTAGGAACCTGGTTTTTAGGAAAATGGTATTTGTAGTGTGCAAACATTTTCTCTAATTCCTCCTGATAATTTGACCCGACAACTACTTTAACCACGGAATCATAAACCGATTTTTCCGCTACGTCTCTTCTTTGCTGCTCCCAAACATCATTTGCGACTGAGTTATCAAAGAAGAATGGATATTTTGATTGAAGCGTAGTCAATGGAATATTGGTATCAAAAAATTCTTTGCTCAAATCCGTATATTCCAGTTTCACTTTTTCTTCAGGCAGTTTTACATCCCAACGGTTTTTCTTACCGCAGGAAAGTACAATTAAACAAAAAAACAAAAAAAACCAATATGTCGTTTTCATCT
>CAZKOC010000258.1:0-3422 GCA_964554275.1 uncultured Weeksellaceae bacterium | reverse complement strand
CATTTGAACGGGTTCCTTTGATCCGGTTACGAAGGAATTCCATTGCTTCCAATGGGTTCATATCAGCCAAATGATTACGCATGATCCACATACGCTGTTGTGTCGGCTCATCTAACAATAAGTCATCACGACGTGTACTCGAAGAAACCAAATCAATTGCAGGGAAAATTCGTTTATTTGCAATTTTACGATCTAACTGTAATTCCATATTTCCGGTTCCTTTGAATTCTTCAAAAATTACCTCATCCATTTTAGAACCCGTGTCAATCAAAGCAGTTGCGATAATTGTAAGCGAACCTCCGTTTTCTATATTTCTTGCGGCACCGAAAAAACGTTTGGGTTTGTGAAGCGCATTGGCATCTACACCACCTGAAAGTACTTTACCCGAAGCCGGAGCAACAGTATTGTATGCTCTTGCCAAACGCGTAATGGAATCAAGTAGAATCACTACGTCATGCCCGCATTCTACCATCCTTTTGGCTTTAGACAAAACCAAATTGGCTACTTTTACGTGTTCGGAAGCTTCTTTGTCAAACGTAGAAGCCACGACTTCACCGTTTACGCTGCGTTTCATATCAGTAACTTCTTCCGGGCGTTCGTCGATCAGCAAAACAATCAGGTAAACTTCCGGATGGTTTGCAGCAATAGCATTGGCCACGTCTTTCAGTAAAACGGTCTTTCCGGTTTTTGGCTGTGCGACAATCATACCGCGCTGACCTTTTCCGATCGGTGCAAATAAGTCCAGTACCCGTGTGGAAAGTGTAGCATTGTTTTCTGCCAGTCTGAATTTCTCCTCTGGAAATAAAGGAGTCAGATGCTCAAATGCCACTCTGTCACGAACAAAATCAGGTGTACGTCCGTTGATTTCTTTGATTTTAATTAATGGAAAATATTTTTCCCCTTCTTTTGGCGGACGAACTTCTCCGGTAATGGTATCTCCGGTTTTTAATCCGAAAAGCCTGATTTGAGACTGAGAAACGTAAACATCGTCCGGTGAGGATAAATAATTGAAATCCGAAGAGCGTAAAAATCCATAATTATCGGGCATAATTTCCAAAACCCCCTCGGTATCTATGATACCTTCAAATTCATAATTGGCTGCACGGTATTTATTTTTTTCTCCATCCTGTTGTTGATTGGAGTTCTGATTTTGTGGATGGTTGGGATTGTTTCCGTTTTGATTAGGATTTTGATTATGTCTTTGCTGAAAGTTTGGATTTTTCTTTTTATTGTTTTGTTGCTGGTTATTTTGTTGCTGGCTGGGTTGGTTTTGTGGTTTGTTGTGTTGAGGAGGAAGGGCTTGTTCCGGTTTATTTTCGGAATTTTGGTTTTTCTGAGTAGGCCTTTCAATCTTTACTTCTCTGGGTTCTTTAACTTCTTCAACTTCTTTTTCTTCCTTAATTTCTTTTGTCTCAACTTTGACAGATACGTTAGCTGCTGGTCTGTCTTGCGGGATATCTGGATTTATACGTTTCCTTTCTTTTTTATGAAGCGGTTCCAAAGGAGGGTTTTCATTTTTTTTCTGAGCCGAACTATCTGCCTGATGGTCTAATATACTATAGATAAGTTCCATCTTTTTTAGTTGCTTTACTTTTTTTATTTTTAAAGTCGAAGCAATTTCCTGCAATTCGTCTAATTTCTTGCTCTTTAATTCATTTAAATCAAACATAAAATTTCTGTATTATAAAGGGTGTTTTGTAAGTGTGGATTTACTTCTAACGATTGACAGTCAGAAAACTAAAACTTAAAATAAAAGTGTTGTGAAGTATCTTGTGATTAGAAATAACATTGCAATGTTACGAATAAAATTTAAAACACAGCAAAAAAATTATTTTTAATTTTGTAGCGCAATTTACCTGAGATGATACAACGCAAGCAAAGTATATTTCTAATATTGGCAGGAATTATTTCTTCCGCATCTGCATGGATAGGCGATCTATGGAAAACAACCGCCGGTTGGATTCAGGCTGAAGATGTACCTCTTTTGCTTATGTTGTTTTTATTGTCCGCTGTTTTGTCTGTAGCTTCAATTTTTTTATTTAAAAACAGAAAATTACAGATCAGGTTAGGATTGTTAAATATAATATTGAACATTTTGTTAGCAGGTTATCTGGCTTATAGTTTATTAAACTTACCCGGAGGGTTTAACTCGGAGAAGGGTATTGGGCTTTTGGCGCCTTTCATTTCGATTGTGCTTTTGATTATGGCAAATCGATACATCAGGAAAGACGAAGAGCTTGTGAAATCAGTAAACAGGTTCAGATAAATCTAACAACTTTTTATATGAGCGCGAGAGCAATTCTTTTTAAGAATTGCTCTTTTTTTATTTCAATTTTTATAAATAATGTTCATTTGATTGAATTATCATGGGGTATGCGCTGTAAACTTAATTGAAATTCAATAATTATATAAAAAATATAGGGGTGTATTTGAAAATAATATATTTTTGCATTCAAATTACCTTAAAAAATAACAATTATGTCACAGTTACGTTTCAATGCATTAAAAGAAGTTCTCAGGAGAGAACCGATTGTGGTTGAAGTCTCGGAAAAGTTATCTGCTATGTTTAACCAAAATGTATTCTCGGAAGATTCCATGAGAGAGTATATGACAAAAGGTGCTTTTGGTTATATCATGGCCGCAAGAGAAAAAGGAGAGAAAATACCAAGAGAAGCAGCTGATCAGATTGCTGCCGCAATGAAAGACTGGGCGCTTTCTAAGGGTGCTACTCATTATACCCATTGGTTTCAGCCTTTGACGGGTACGACAGCCGAAAAGCACGATGCTTTCTTTTCTCCGATTGAAGGAGGAAAGGCGATAGAACAATTTAGCGGATCTATGTTGGTGCAACAAGAACCCGACGCTTCAAGTTTTCCGAGCGGAGGAATCCGTAATACCTTTGAAGCAAGAGGTTATACTGCATGGGATCCGACTTCTTATGCGTTCGTAATCGGAACTACATTGTGTATCCCATCGGTGTTTATATCTTATACAGGTGAAACATTGGATTATAAGACCCCTTTGCTCAGAGCATTGCAGGCAGTAGATGAAGCTGCAACAGAAGTAGCAAGATATTTTGACAGAAACGTAAACAAAGTTCAGTCGACCTTAGGTTGGGAGCAAGAGTATTTTTTGGTAGATTCGGCGTTATTCAATACACGCCCTGATTTACAATTTACAGGTAGGACATTGGTGGGGCATTCTCCGGCTAAGGGCCAACAGTTAGACGATCATTATTTTGGCTCTATTCCATTGCGTGTATTGATGTATATGCAGGATTTGGAAATGGAGTGTATGAAGTTGGGAATTCCAATCAAAACCAGACACAATGAAGTTGCTCCTAATCAGTTCGAATGTGCGCCTGTTTTTGAAGAGGCAAATCAGGCAGTAGATCACAATTCACTATTAATGGATGTGATGGA
>CAZKOC010000257.1:0-3453 GCA_964554275.1 uncultured Weeksellaceae bacterium | reverse complement strand
GCCGTGAACCACCTGTTCACCTGCTGTGGGCTTATCGATACGGCCTGAGTATTTTCCACTGTGGGAACGGCTGGCATCATAAGCATTTAAAGTATTCCAGCCGCTTTGTTCTTCAAAACCATCAAAGAAAATTTCATTCACACGGGCATTCTTTGCAATGGCAACCGGATAGCTGCCTGTGGGTCCCCAGAGGTAAGAAGTGTACACATCATTGCTGCGTCCGGCTTCCAGCACATTGCCTTTTGCATCATAACTGTAATAATTCACCTGATCACGAAACACATTGCTGGCTGTAGCAGCACCCCGAAGGCTTTTCACCACCCAGGGAAGGATCAGGTTGCCAAAGGGTTTGTAAAGGGTTCTCACCGTGCTGCGAAGGGTATTGTCCACATAGGTCTCCTGCTGAAGAGGGGTGGCTATACGAAACTGATGGGCACTGCCAAGCTGGGTGATGGCCGTGTATTCACTCCCCGTCAGGTTGCCATTGGGAAGGGAAGAAACCGAGCTGATGTCATCGGGATAATAGGTTCTTTCCTTTATCACACTTCCTCCCCTGCTCACCTCCCTGCGCGTGAGCTGCATATGAAGCGGGTTGTCATAAAAGAAAGTCTCAGTCCTTACAGATGGACTGCCGCCATTAAGATCATAATCGGTGGTGGTCCTTGCACTTAAATAGTGCCAGCTGGATATATAACGGTACTCGGTGATGTTTAAATTCTCCAGCATATCCAGCTGAGGAAGCTGACCATCGGCATCTTCCACACAGGGATGTTTGAACCAGTATTCCACATTGTTGGCATCTGCCAGCTTGCACCATTTATCATAAGGGTTCCAGGTATCCACATTGACATAGAGGTGTTCTCCTGCCGGATGCTGGGAGGTGCAGATATGGGTTTTGATGTTCCGCGTCTTATCCTCCCCCGTGCAGGTATAAACAAAACTCTTTGGAGAAAGCAATCTGTACTTTTCCTTCACCGCATAACTATAGCATTCTTTATGGTAACGGGGATCTTCCCTGTAGGTATTGGAAATTTTTTTGACAAGGGTAAAACCACTCTGACCATTCTTTTTAAAAAAGGAAACATTCTTTTCACTGCCATGCTCCATCCCGGTGTTGGTTAAAGGAACGGATGCTATCACACTTCCAACCAGGGGTTTACCCGGGGCATCGGGGGAAACAATGTATTCATGTTCTTCGCCTCCGTTTTCAAAATGATCACCGCCATGACTCACCGTGACATACTGGTAATAAGTGGAACTTACTCCAAGGGCATTGTATAAACCATTGATGCTGCTGGAGACCACATACCGGTAGCTGCTGTCATTCATACAGCTGTACTTGTCCTCTCCTGTGATCAGGTAATGGGGAAGCGGATCTTTCTGACCGGAGGAAACGGTAAGGGATTCTTTCTTACCATAATAGTACCGGGTGGTTTGTGCCTGCCCTGTTTCCGGTGCCGTTGATTTTATAGACTGGATGCGCATCCCACCACTGGCTGTGTTCACCTGCTGACTGGTTTTTGCACCGGGATAATAATCCAGCCTTACCCGGGCCTTCACACAGGGACGGGGAGCGGTTAACGTCAGGCGGTACTGATGACCGGCTTTTAAGCTCACAAAATAAAAGTGGAAAGACTCACCCTCGGCCATGGTAAAGGAGTTACCAATGATCACCGGACCGGAAGCTGTTTTTTGGACAATGACGGGCAAAACGCTGGGAGTGGTTAAATCGGTAATGGAAAAATTGCACACCTCGTGTCCCGTTCTTATACAGTTCACATCACTGCTATTGAATAAAAGGCTGGGAAACAGCTGCACCTCCTGTTCAAACTGGATATTGGTCAGCTCCCTGGTAACAGTGCTGGATCCCATAGAGGTGGAATTTTTTTCTATGATGACCTCGGCTGTCTGTGCCGGGGGAAGCACAACTTCTGTGCTGCTGTAGCTGTTTCATTCATAGGTCAGTTCCGTATAGCCTTTGGTAGGATAGGTCACTTTTTTTAATAAGCCATAGCCGGCATAATTTGCATCCGGGCTTTTGTCACCTCCCAGGTTAATGCCCGTGAATTCAACAGGGGCCGTGGGATCCAGCAACGCTATATTGGGAAAAAGGAAGGCATTGGACTTGCCATTGTAATAACCCCAATGATCCTGGGCAAAGGAAAGCCGGAAAGGCAAACCTGAGGGATTCACATAGTCGAACTGGTAATTTTTATTCACATCCTTGCCCCTGATCTTTTGAAGAAAGGCCCGTTTATTTGGGGTGGTCAGATAGGTAAAATCATAACGCTCGATCTCGCTATTGTTCTGATCCACTACCTGTATACCGGAGAGCAGTTGATAGGCTGCGTTTTCCGGATGGGCTGTGCCCTGAGTGATGAGTACCTTTCCTTCCTGGCCTACATTGCTGTAAATAGCCCTCAGGCTTTTCCCGCTCACACTTAAGTTATAACTGAGGGGTGCATTCACCACATAGCTGGCCGGTACATCACGACCCTGGCAATCCCGTTGAAAGGGTTTCTGAAACAGGGACTGGTATTGACTGGTAACATAGCTGTAATAAACAGGGCTGCCGTATTCAAAGATCACCTCATCTCCGCTTGGATGCCGGATCCGGCTTAAATACCAGGCAGAGGTGACAAATACCTGATCATCCACCACAGCACTCCCCTCTGCACGGGTACGTGAGAGCTCCTTGTCAAGAAACAGGTGCTGAACGCCATCAGCGGTGGTGATCCGGAAACCATCCTTTTCGCCTTCTACATAGACTTCAATTTTTAAAGCCTGACGGGGAATGAGCAACAGCGAAAGATCATTGTCATACACAAACTTTCCACAATAACCCTGGAAGTTGAACATGAACAGATCACTCTCCGAATCTGCAGCAGGATTGCGAACTGCATTCTGAAAAAAATTCATCGCACCAGGAGTGTTCACCGTCGGTAAACCATTTTTATACAACTCCTCTTCCGGAAAATAATCATTGCGGGAATTATCAACACGGTCACGTACAATGCGCGTGATCACGCCTCCGGCATGAAAGCTCCAGCCTAGACCCGCATTGGAACCCAGCTCATCCACCTTGATCCCGTTGGAGTTATAACTCACCGAAACAGGAACCGATAAGTTCCTGGTTTTAAATTCATACAAAGCAATACGCACATCCGGAGTGCCTGTAAACATTCCCACAGGTACCTGACCGTATTTACCCAGCTCAAAAGCCGTTGGACCAGGAGCAGATAAATGAGCCAATACATGAGGATCACCCTGGCAATAAGAAACAGCATGGATGACTAATACAAAAATAAAAACCGGAAGGTAACGAGGAACACGATAACGGATAAAAAACATAAGCATGGAATTTTTAATATGATTACTAGTTTAACTGTTACTTGGGGTTAAATGATTAATCTTAACCTTTTAAAAGTTACCTCCTTATAGGTCTTGCCAATT
>CAZKOC010000256.1:0-3454 GCA_964554275.1 uncultured Weeksellaceae bacterium | reverse complement strand
ATCAACCGTGTCTGGCAAAAAATTGAAGAGATTGTCCTGGATGAAAAGAAATTAACTTCAAAAGAAAGAGATGTTGCCTTGATGCATCTTTCGACTATTTTGGGAAGAACTTACCAGGAAACACAGCTTGCCTATAAATATTTCAACGAAGAAAATGACAAAGAAAAATTCTTCAAAATCATTTACTGGATGGGGCAAACATCTCAACAGGACCATACAGGATTCAGAAGAAGGGAAATTTCTTTTACCTCGACTCTCAGAGAAAGAATCGGGCATCATATCATAGGTGAAAGATGGGCAAACGATATCAAAAAAGTTTTAGCCGACAACAATCTTTTAAACCGTCCGCTGAATATCATCAGCGCGAATATGCACAGCGTTTCCAATATGCTGTATGCGTTTGAAGGGCTAAAAAAGGATTTCATTTCAATCAGCGAATTTAACATTTACAAAGACCTAAGCTCCAGTAAAAATAAAGCTTTGAGAGATGCCGTCCATGAGTTTTCTCACAAAAACGGGCTTATTTTCATCCCTGATACTTCCGGAACCAATATAGATGTTCAAATCATCGATCTGAAAAAGGTTAATTTGAAAAATACTGCATTTTCAGAATTAAGCGGTTCTCCTGAAGATGTTTTAATTGTCATGGACTATGCTTTTGGTGAACAAGCCTTTGAAGTCATGGATGAATTGCTTAAACCCTACAAAACAAAGTCTACAAGTACCATGATGAATGTAAAATCCATTTCCATCATGGGTAAGGCCGGAATTCTGGAAGGAAAAAAAGGAGATATCATGGTTCCGAACTCTCATATCGTTGAAGGGCTTGCTGACAACTATGTATTTGAAAATGAATTGAAACCATCCGATTTCAAAGGAAGCCGTCTGGGAGTTTTTGAAGGCCCGATGATTACCGTTCTGGGAACTTCTCTGCAAAATAAAGACTTGCTTGAATATTTCAAAAATTCATCATGGAAAGCCATCGGACTCGAAATGGAAGGCGGGCATTATCAAAAAGCAATTCAGATCGCATCCAAAATCCGAAACCATATTTCACCCGATGTGAAAGTAATGTATGCTTATTATGCTTCCGATAATCCGTTGGAAACAGGAAGCACGCTGGCTTCGGGAGGCCTTGGATTAACAGGAGTAAAGCCGACTTACCTCATCACAAAAATGATATTGAAGAAGATTTTGGAGAGTTAAAACAACCTGTAGCCAAGTAGAAATCCAAAAGTTAATGTGTGTCCTTTTAAGTTTAATTCTGAGTTCGTTAATTTAGAGAAGTCCAGATTGTACTGTCCGTGTACTCCAAATCTGAGATCTTTAATATCGTAAATTGCTCCCGCTTCAAAAGAGCTGCCAAAAATAAAAGGTTCGGCCTGTAAGTCCTGATAAACTATACTCTCAAATTCTTTTTTAGAGATTAGCACATCAAACCTCGGCCCTGCGCCAAAGTATATATGAGAAGAATGAAATGGAATTTTTAATCTGAATGACGGGTTGAAAGTAAGATAATCAAATTTTTCTTCTAAATCCATCCGCATGTCATTAAGATGAAAATTTCTTTTTTGGCCTCCTTTTCTTAGTGCGCCTATTTCTGCCGACACATAGTAAATCTTATCTTCTTTTTCCCAAAAAGTCGACTCTATTCCAAAATAATAGTTATGGGTGTTTTCATCTAAGATTTCATAATCACTATGGACTTTGGAATAAGTTAAGCTATTATTCACAATGATATGCTGGGAATAACTATTTATCGTAAATAGCAACAAAATAAATAAGCAAATAATTTTTTTCATTGGTTTAGGGTTTCTACAAATGTAATATTTTGGGTTAAATTTCTCTATACAAAATAACTAACTTTGCTTTTCTATGTTTTTAGAAAACACCATAAATCACACCAAGCAAAGCGGCTGGATAGAAATCATCTGCGGATCTATGTTTTCGGGAAAAACCGAAGAGCTCATACGCCGGCTGACACGTGCCGAAATGGCTAAACAAAAGATAGAAGTTTTCAAACCGGCAGTGGACACTAGATATGCTGAAGGGGAAGTTGTTTCACACAATCAGAATTCGCTCAATGCGACCCCTGTAGATTCTGCCTATAATATTTTACTGATGACTGAAGATTGTGATGTAGTTGGAATTGATGAAGCTCAATTCTTTGATGAAGCTATTGTGGAAGTTGCCAATCAGTTAGCCAATTCCGGAAAAAGGGTCATCATTGCCGGGCTCGATATGGATTTCAAAGGCCGGCCGTTCGGGTCAATGCCTCACCTGATGGCAATAGCCGAGTATGTAACTAAAGTTCATGCGATTTGTATGAAAACCGGTAATTTGGCAAACTATTCCCATCGTAAAACCAAAAGTGATAAATTAGTGGAGTTAGGTGAAAAAGATGAATACGAAGCGCTCAGCCGGACTTCTTTTTGGGAAGAAATCAGGAAAGAGAATTAGTTTAACCACATAGTTACAATAGATTTCATGAAGATAAGCGAGCCAACATAAAGAAACATGAGTTTTGAAGCTTTGCTTCAATTGCATTTATAAAATTAATTACTAAACCGCCAAAGGCGGACTATTTTCGCTTATGCGTACTGACAACTATGAAACTATGTGGTTAAAAATATAAATATCTAATGATCACAAAAAAATATTTAGATGAACTTACTTACGAAATAATTGGTTCGGCAATTGAAGTTCAAAAAACAATGGGAAGAGGATTATTGGAAAGTGTCTATTTACAATGTATGAAAGTAGAATTAAGTAATCGGAACATAAATTTTTCCTCAGAAATGAAAATTCCTGTTTCATATAAAGAAAACATTTTAGAAGTTGATTTAAGATGTGACTTATTTGTAAATAATTGTTTGGTTATCGAATTAAAAGCCGTAAAAGATTTTACAAATATCTTTGAAGCACGATTGTTGACTTATATGAAATTGCTAAAAGCACCAAAAGGAATTCTGATTAATTTTAACAGTTCAAACATCTTTTATGAAGGACAGAAAACTTTTGTAAATGAATTTTTTAATCAACTCGAATAAATTCAATATTGTAAAAGACAGACTACATTAACTTTAAATGTATTTTTGCTTAACTACATAATCACAATAGTTTTTTAGATGCGTGAGTTGACAGAATAAAATAAATTAAATAATTACTACTAAACCACATAGCTTAAATCTCCAACATAAAACAGAATCAATTATAACTATGAAACTATGTGGTTAAAAAATAAAAAAAATTGAAGCCATACAACATAAAAGAATTAGCTGAAATCATTTCAGCCGAAATAATGGGAAATCCAGTCGGAAATGTCGAGCAGATATATTTCGACTCGCGTGCCATTTATCAACCCAAAAATGCAATTTTCTTTGCTTTTTCAGAATTTGGAAAAGACGGACACGCTTATATTGAAGATGCCTACAAAAAGGGAATCCGGCAATTT
>CAZKOC010000255.1:0-3456 GCA_964554275.1 uncultured Weeksellaceae bacterium | reverse complement strand
GATAAAAACAGAATTGGCTTCTACCGATAAAATTGACCTGAAAGAAGCGGAAATTGTGGTTTCTGCCGGACGCGGAATGAAAGGCCCTGAAAACTGGGGAATGATAGAGGAAATGGCAAAAATACTGGGTGCGGCAACCGCTTGTTCAAAGCCTGTCGCTGACATTCACTGGAGACCGCACGAAGAACATGTAGGGCAGACCGGAAAAGCCATTTCTCCGAAATTATATATCGCGGTAGGAATCTCGGGAGCTATACAACATTTGGCGGGAGTGAACTCTTCTAAGACTATTGTTGTAATTAATTCTGACCCTGAAGCACCTTTCTTCAAATCGGCTGATTACGGAATCGTTGGTGATGCTTTTGAAATTGTTCCAAAGTTGAACGAAGAATTGAGAAAATTCAAAGGAATTTAATTAAATTGTATAATTAATTTAAAGCCCTTTTCTTTGTAGAAAAGGGCTTTTTTATATTAAATATGATTTAAGTCATTTTTTTGGTTTGAATTTCTTTTATTCTTTGTTGACTTAACAATTTAAACCTATTTATTATGAAGCAATGTAAGCTGTTATTAGCTTTGCTAATTATTTTTTATTCCTGTAATCAAGATGATATGTCGGTTTCCGATGGAAACAAAACTTTAGAGAACATTGATTTGACCAAAATCGATGTAGTTGATGGAAGACTTTATTTTCCTAATTTAGAAACTTTCCAAGATTATTATTATACCGTTAGAGATAAAAGTGAAAATGAAGTAGCCGATATACTTGATGCAAAATTTTATCAAAAAGGATTCTACTCTTTGGTCCCAATTCTAAACGAGAGAACAGAGGGGCTTTTTGCTCAAAAACATATAGATAATATTCAGGAACAATCTCAAACATTATATGGAAAAGCCTCGGCTCCGACCATAGAAGATATTTTAGATCATTTTGATGATTTAGAGGAAATAGTCGGAGAAGAAGTTTTTGAAAGTTTTCTTAACTCCGAAGCAGAAATACAAATCGGAAACAACATATATAAATATACGGATCAAGGGCTTTTGATTGCTCCTGTTGAACACTATACTAAGATTCAAATTTTCATGTCAGAAAAGAACATTCACTCATTAAGCGATGTGAATAATATTCAACCATTGGAAGAGGAGTTGGACTATAACCCCAATGGAGGTTTAGTTCAAATTGAAGATGGATTAGAGCATTATATTTCTGAAAATTATATGATGAAAGAGCCCCCGATTGATGATGAAGACCCGGGAGGAAATGGAGGAGGATCAGGAGGTGGTTCTGGAGGAAACGGAGGCGGATCAGGTGGTAATGGTAATAACCAGGACTATACAACCTACTTAAATCAATTGACAGCATGTAATCCGGGCAGTGGACTTTTTGGTGGACTTTTTGGAACGAATCGAATTTGTATTGATAAGTATGAAAGTAAGAGAAGAGTAAAAACAAAAGCATATAACTACGATTATTTTTTAGTTTATAGTATAGGTGTTAAGGTTGCTCATCAATATAAAGGTTGGACCGGTATTTGGAGGGCTGAAGCTACCCAAGAAGTTATATTAGGATTAGATCATGCTCAATTCTACTATGATCTGAATCCTCTAATTAATCATACTTTAGGTAATATTGCATCACAACGATTGATTACTACTTCAAATAATAGAAGATGGTTTTCTGATGTTGTTGATCACGATTTTGTAGGCTCTTATATCAATTATTCTATGAGTAATTATCTCAAGGTTTTTCGTGATGATATAATTATTGAAGAATTTATATCAACCGGAATAAACCCTTTTGACTATCTTTTAAATCAAGCGGTAGAGTCAAGTAATAGTGCATTAAGAGGCGAGAAACTTAATGAATATTTTTGGCAGATTGTTTGGGGGCAAACAACTCATTATTTAAGTCAGGCAAATAATACTTCTCCGTCAAATATATCTCCTAATAGAACCTTAATAAAAAAAGGTCTCCAAAATGGAATTATTTTGGTTCAAAAGACGGCAAAAGATAGGGGGCAGAATATTGCTATAAGAAGTAGGAATTTTGATTGGGGTGCTGGAGTAGGAATTAGATTTAATCCTGAAACTGGAGCTATAAGCCCGACAGGAGCTGAAATTAATAACCCTAAAGGATTCACAGGATATATTTACGGTTTAGCAAAGAAGAATGAACAATGGCATGGAAGTAAATTTGCATTTTAATATGAGGTGCTTTTTCTTTTTGTTTGTATTGTTATTTTTAAAAATAATATCAGCTCAAGAAAAAGCACCTTTTTTTCCATTTAAATATACCAATGTTAATTTAATTTCTATAAATAAGGGGTATGAAAGTCGTTTTACTAATGATTCTATTTCGGCTAAAAATGGGATGGGGCTCGAGATTACAAGTTTGCATGGATTATTTATAACACGAACCTTAGCGATTTCTGTAGGTACCGGTTTGGATTGGAACATCAACAAGACACACTTTACTCATCCATTGTACGCTGACATCCGTTGGTATCTTAAAGCTTTGGGAAACGGTAGCCCTTATGTGCTGCTTAATGTGGGTAAGAATATTCATTGGGGGAGTGATTTTTCAAGAGGTACCTCTGCAAAAATAGGATTTGGTCTTACGTTTGAAACAAATTCCGACCACATTCAGGGCGTAGTGGAAGTATTTAGAAAAACAAAAACAACGGAATTCAGTAATACATCTATTTATGAAATAGAGTCATTTGGAATTTCATTTGGGATGAAAATGTAAAATTATCAACATATGAAAACAACAACACTTATAACAATATTAATCTCCTCATTAGCTTTCTCACAAGAAAAAGCAACCGATGTATTTACTGCAAAAGCCGGATTAATTGGTGCGTGGGCTGGTTATGAAAAAGCACTTTCCTCAAATTTTACAATCAATGGGGAAATTGGTTATGAAGGCGGTTTCAGTTATGTTTATTCCAGTACATTCGGAAGTAATTTGAGATATGCTTTTTCTACAGTTTTCAGTTTGGAAGGAAGGTATTATTACAACTTCAATAAAAGAATTGAAAAAGGAAAAAGCACAACAAATAACGCTGCTAATTTTTTAGGATTGGAATTTTCTTATGCTCCGGATTTGGGTACGATTAAAAATTCTGATAACTACGAATTTCTCAGATCATTTTCCATCATTCCTAAATACGGATTCCGAAGAAATTTATCAGATAAATTTAATTTTGAATTTGCAGCCGGTCCCGGTTATCAATGGACAGAAAATGGAAATCATGGTATGATCTTAGGATTAGATGCCCGTTTTGGATTTGTTTTTTAGAAATATAGCAAATGATATCATTCTGTAGAGCCGCAATGCATTGCGGCTCTACATTTTTATACAAACCTCACAGGTTTTCAAAACCTGTGAGGTTTTTTCAATTTTAACCAATAAAAAAATTTCCTTAAATTGTAGATTTTATTAGATTTACAACC
>CAZKOC010000254.1:0-3460 GCA_964554275.1 uncultured Weeksellaceae bacterium | reverse complement strand
ATTATATCATTGTAGAAGTCGAAGGAAATGGCGGTTTGTTGGAATATTCGCTGAATGGAGTTTTTTGGCAGACAAACCCAAGATTCGATAATTTGATAAAGGGTAAAGAATATACCGTTTATGTAAGAGAAAGCGGTTGTGAACCTGTAATTGAGAAAGCGGTAATTTTAATGATTCCTAACTTCATTTCCCCCAATGGAGATGGTTATAATGACACGTGGACAATCAGAGGATTAGAATCTTTACAAGAATGTAATGTTAAAATATTTGACCGATATGGAAAAATCTTTGTAGATTCGACACCGCAAGATTTAATTGTGTGGAATGGTTATTATATGGGAAGACCTGTGCCGGGCGGTGACTATTGGTATATCATTACAACAATCAATCAAAATTTGCTCCACATGAAATATGTTGGGCATATTAGCGTTAGGAATAGAGATTAAACACATGAGAAAAATTTTATTTATTGCCATCATTGGTATCATTGGTTCAAGCAGTTTGTTCGCACAAGAAGGATTGCCTTTTTACAATCATTATTTGGTAAGTGATAAATACTTGATTAACCCGTCATTTGCAGGAGCAGATCCTGAAGTATTGAGTGTGACGGCAAGTTACAGAAACCAATGGGCAGATTTACCCGAAAGCCCCAATACACAGACTGTAAGCGTGCATGCAACAGTTGTAGATCGTCTGGCTTTTGGTTTTTATTTTTTTAATGATCAGAATGGATTGTCGAGCCTGAGAGGAATCAACCTTTCAGCCGCTTATCATATTCCGATCAATAGCAGAAGAGATATGTACAATGATGAGGAAGAAGACAAATTCTCTTTTGGTTTATCTTACAATACTTTCCAACAAGTGCTGGATATAGACAGGATCAATGCCAATCATCCCAACGACCCTTTGTTACAGGAAGATACTTATAATCTGAGTTATTTCAACTTGGGAGTTTCGTTCAATTACGCCGGAGCTTTTGCAGGTGTATCGGTTTTAGATATCCCGCTTAAAGAAAATGAAGCTGTGGCAAACGGAGTAGAGCCATTGCCAACCTGGTACTATATTTTGTTAGGTTACAAGATACGGTTGGTAGAAGGAATCCGTTTGGAACCATCAATTGTTATGAACCTTAATTCTAATTCTGAACGACAGTTAGATTTAAATTTAATTTCACATATAGGATTCGGAGAACGCGAACAGGGATTGGATCTGGGTGTATCTTACAGACAGGATATGGACAAGAACGGTGCTCAAGGATTAAGTGTTTCTCCTTTGATGAAACTTAAAATAGGCGGATTGAGAGTCGGGATGTCTTATGATATTGGACTTTCAGACATTGCTAAAGAAGCTGGGAATGGAATTCTATTCAGTTTAGGGTATGATTTTTCAAATCCATTCAATCCTGATTACAGATAAAACTTCAAAAATAATTATTAAAAAAACCATCTTTTTAAGGTGGTTTTTTTAATTTCATAATATTTTCTTTTAATATTTCCAGATTTTTAATTTAATTAATATATTGATTATCAATTAATTAATTATTAATGCAATAAATATTTTTAAAATTCTCAGTACTTTGTTTTGCATAATACTATATTTTATTTATATATTTGCAATACAAAACGAATATCGAAATGGATATAGAAAAAACCAAAACGCAAATGAGAAAAGGCATATTAGAATATTGCATTCTCAGCATCATCAAAAGAGGAGGAGATGCCTATGCGTCAGATATCATTGATGAATTGAAAAAATCGGAGATGATTGTAGTAGAAGGAACACTTTACCCGCTTTTGACCAGATTAAAGAACGATGACTTGTTGAACTACCGATGGGAAGAGTCCACATCGGGACCACCAAGAAAGTATTATACGCTGACCGAACAAGGCACTCTTTTTTTACAAGAACTAGCCGATACCTGGAACCAACTACAAAACGCAGTAAATAAAGTAACTCAAGATACAAATCAACATGGATAAGACTATCTCAATCAGTTTAGGCGGATTTTCATTTATAGTAGATGACCGCGCGTACTTAAAGCTAAAGAGCTATTTAGACGAGATACGTCACTCGCTTCACGGTATGGAAGGGACTGACGATATCATCGCTGACGTAGAAACCCGAATTGCGGAATTGTTCAAAGAAAAATTAGGCGTTCGTGAGGTTGTAAATGAAAGTGATGTAGAGCACATTGTTCAGATTATGGGACGTCCTGAGCAATATATAGACGAAGAAGAAACAGAATCAAAATCAAAAAGCACCTATACTTCTTCAGGAACATCATACAAAAGCACAGCTTCTGGTGAAAAGGTGAAAAAGAAACTTTATCGTGACCCGAATGATAAAATCATTGCCGGTGTGCTTTCAGGGTTGGCGCATTATTTCGGAATAGAAACCTGGATTACGAGGGTATTATGGATCATATTATTTTTCGCTGATTCAGTAATTTCATTCACAACATTTACAGTAGTAGGATATATTATCTTATGGATAATTCTTCCGAAAGCGGAAACTGCTACCCAGAAATACGAAATGTATGGTCAGGCAGGAGACTTTGAAACCATAAAAAAAAACGCCAGCCAAGCTGCGTCTGAAATGAAAGGAGTGGCGAGCGATGCATCGAATGCAATTGGAAAAGTCTTCCATGTAATCGGTAAAATCATCCTGGTTTTTATAGGAGTTATGTTGATTTGTACCGGAATCGGGTTGATCATCGCTGCCATTTCCCTTCTGGTCACTACTTTTATGGGACTACCTGTAGAGTTTTTCGGTTATGTTTTTGATTTTGGCTGGCAGGAAACATTGTCCAAAGTATTGGCAGTAATTCTGTTTGCCGTTCCTGCAATTTTGTGTATCATTTTTGGAGCAAGGTTAATTTCATCACGTGCCAAAATCAATAGAGTTTTTGTTTTCTCTTCGTTAGCGGTTTGGTTGTTGGCGTCTGTAACGGGTGGGTTTTTAGGAGCGAGTGTAGCTAAAAATTTTATGCACGATATAGAATATACCGATAAAAAATCTTACATGATAGACAGAGATACGATTTCAATTAATTTTAATGAATTTAAAAGCGCGGGTAAATATAGATACAAATGGTTTGACAACGATATCAAAGATTTCATCCAGTTTGAAGGCAATCTCCATAAGAGAATAGACTCCGATATTACCATTCGTCCCAGCAAAGACCAAAATATAACTGTGGAAATATTGTATAAATCTAAAGGAAGAAATCTTGACAATGCAAGAGAAAATGCGGAGAAAATTCAGTATGAATATAAAGTTTCGCCCAACGGAGAGTTAGAATTTAATAATTATATATCACTGCCGGAAGGCTCTAAATTTAGAGACCAGGATGTTGAAATCGTTATTTATGTTCCTGCAAATATAACCGTTCATTCTAAAAATGCCGACGACGTGATTTTATATGATGATAAAAATGATTATAATTATGAATCAGGAAACA
>CAZKOC010000253.1:0-3461 GCA_964554275.1 uncultured Weeksellaceae bacterium | reverse complement strand
GCAAATTGAACGTTTTCAATAGTTACCAAAGTGTTTATGTTGTTATTGGAAAGCAAGCTCGAGAAATTGCTATAAACAACCGGAATCAAATCCATCGCATCTTCACAAGCTCTTTTAACATGATCATTGATGAAGATCACATCCAATTGGCCAACTCCTCCCTGATAAGTTCCTCCTACTTTGTAAACTCCGTTTGTAAGTCCACCATTCAATCCATTCAACTTAACACGTATTTTAGATCCTAAAGGAAATCTATTGAATAAGTTATAATCATTTAACTCAATCTGAATTCCTCTTGTTGGATTTTCTTTGTTGTCTTGAAGAGAAATCGTTTTAAAGAAGTTTCCGGTTTCGTCACTTGAAATTACATATCCCTCAAATACATCTTCTCCTTCTTCAGAGAAGGTATATAAACCTGAGGAACCGATTTCTGAAATTACTTCAGAAATTGTTTTATTGGCAGTCCAGTCCTCACTACAAATGTATTCTGAATAAGGAGGAGTAGCATAGTCGTCGTCTTTCACGCAGGAATTTAAGATTAACATTACTGCGAATAGTGAAAATAATTTTTTCATATTTGAAATTTTCATTTGTTTAAAATTAAGAATTAAAAGCGGAAATATACATTTACAAAATAGCTGATTCCCTGATCATACCACACTTTTGGGCCGAATGTCTTTCTGTAATTAGAATCTAAAGCATCTTGATAACTTCCGATTCTCATTTGCTCAAATCCACTTGTGATATAGTTTTTATTGTTCAATACGTTGTTGATGGTTCCGCTGACACCCATATTGTATTTTCCGAAACGGAAAGTTTTACCAATGTTAAAGTTTAACATAAATTCATCAGAAACTTTATGTTGCTTCAGCATTTCTCTGAGAGTGGCTTCGTCAATTGAAGATACATCTGTATTATTTGCTAAATCTGCAAATTCTGATGTTCTGGCAAACGGTGCAACATCTAAATAGTTCGTTGCTAAATAATTTCCGCTTATACCAACCCACCAAAATTGTGGTGCACGATATTCAATCCCTAATGAATATCCTTGTTGTGGCCCATTAGCTAATCGAAGATCTGTTAGATAAGTCTGATCAAAAGATTGGTACCCGGCAGCAATATCATCGGAAAACAAATAGTAATCAGGGTTATTATTATAAGTATATTGTCCGATAGAAGCTACCGCGGTAACTGAAATAGTCGTTGTTACCTGGGCTTCAATAGCTAACTCGGTTCCTAAATATTGTTTTTCAACATTGTTTAAAACTTCTGCTGCGAAATAGGTATTTTCATTGTTGTCTATATATCCGAAACTTTTTTCCATTTCGTTTTTAGCCAATGTATAGAAGGCTGTTGCTTTACCTTTTATTCTTGGAGCTCTCAAGATATACGATAACTCTCCTGCCAAAACCTGTGCGTTTTTCAATTCAGGAACAGATAAATCATTGCTTCTTGCGTTTGCAAATACTTCATCCGCAGTAGGAGCATTAGTGTTGTATTGAGCATTCAAAGAGACAAAATTTCTTCCATCCAGTTTGAACAAGAAGTTAGATTTTACACCAAAGTTCCAGAAATCATAGGTTTCACTTTTTCCGTAAGAATCATCCATGTAACGATAGTGCCTGAATTTACCATCGCGATAAAATGAAGTGGTTGAAACAGTTGCTCCAAAGGTCCAGGTCAACCAATCCCAGGTTGTTTTGGTTTGAACAAACAAGTCTGCATACTGACGGTTAATGTCATAGTCGTATTCGTAACGGTCACCTTCTTTGATCTCTTTGTTCGGGCTATTTGCATCATATTGTCCGCTTAACCCGGCATCGGCGAAGTCATCAACATTTGAGAAATAATTTCCACCTAACAAATCTGCAACCTCACGGTAGTTTTCAGATTTTGTATTCTGATAAGTAGCAGCTACAATGAAATCGATGTTGCTGTCTAACTTCGTTTTGAAATTTGTGCTGAAAGTCAGGGTATTATCATCCTGAAAATCTTCTGCCAAAACATAAGCTGCTGATTTACCTTGTAGATTTCTTAAATAGTTCATTCCGTACAGGCTTGTCCAGTCTAATTGTCCGATTGTTCCGTTCTGCCACATCTGGGTATAAAGAGTTGAGATTTCCGGTTTATCAACACCTGTTTGCAGCCAATAACTTGGCATATTTTTGTAATAAGTGGGCGAAGGATTATTTGCTTTGTACCAGTCTAAACGGGTTCCGCTGTCTGACCCCATTTGATAAGCAATGGAAGTTGTTAGCTTGGAATTTTTCCCCATATTCCAGTGATGGGTCAAGATAGCGATTGGTTCATGTGTTGAACGCACTCTTTCGCTTCTTTTTTCACCATCCTGCCAACCCCAGTAAGAGTTGTAGTCTGTATCTGTAAGGTCATAAACTTCCTGCGTATTGGGGCTGTTCGTAGCTCTTTTGTTAGGAGCGCCAAAGGCAGTCAAATTAATGGTATGTTTGTCGTTGATCTTTTTCTCAACCCCTAAATAGTATGCCCAGGCATCGTAAAAAGTACCATCAATTCTACCTTCTTCCGCCCATCTTCTTGATCCGGAAACAGTGAATCCCCATCCGTTTTTCATCAAACCGGTATTGTATGTTGCCATGATACGGTTGGTGTAAGAGCGGTTGGTTAAAGAATAAGACAAACTAACACCTTTTCTCAACATGGAAGGACGCGTGTCGAAGTTTGTAACACCTCCGATATCTCCAAAGGCAGTTGAGCTTGGTTCAAGGCCATACGTTAATTCGGCAGGTCTTCTTGTAATATCATTCAGCCCACCCCAGTTGTTAAAAGTTACGCGGCCATTGTCTATTTTGTTCATCTTGACACCGTTGAAAAACACATCATTGTATTTATTGTCATAACCTCTTACACGGAACCAGTAGGCACCCAAATCATAGGCTGCGGTACTGGCAAAAACGTCCTGAGAAGATTGCAATAAACCAACCGAAGATTGTGCAGAAGACTCATCATCGTCCAAGTCATCCTCTGTCAGTGTTATCATACCTACATTGGCATTAGTAGGATTATAGCGTACAGACAGGTTTCCTAAATCAACATTTTTTTGATCACTTACAGTTAACACTTTTTCAAAAGAATCATATCCAACTCCTGAAATACGAATTGTGTAAGAACCTTCTGCAACGTCCACGAATTGAAAATAACCGATTCTGTCTGTTTTGACTTCCTCCCCAGTTTCAACCAGTAAGACTTTTAGGTCGTAAATTTCTTTTTCGGTAGTAGCATCTTTCACTACCCCCGATACTTTCGTTTGGCCCATAAGTGTAATTCCCATCAAAATGAGAAAGGCCATACTTAACAATAATTTATTCATTCAAAAGTATTTTTATCTTTACTTTAGCGAACTCAAAAATATAAGTTCTCTAAAATTATGAGGGCACAAATGTAATAAAATATATGATGTTTAAAATTATTAAATCTTTAACAAA
>CAZKOC010000252.1:0-3473 GCA_964554275.1 uncultured Weeksellaceae bacterium | reverse complement strand
ATTGATAAGGAGTCCATTTATCTAATCCAAAACGCGAATCGTAAAACTTTGATGACGGAATTAATCCTGAGCTTCCCACCGCCAAATCATTGTTAAGATAAACACCCAACCCGAAGCTCTTCATAATCGCTTTCCACTCATCAATACTTTTCGAATAATCATTCGGGTATTTCTTGACAATATCCACGTACGCTTCCGAAAAGTAATTGTTGCAAGATTTTGCAATGGCGGTTCTCAAAGCGATAGGTCTATAGAACTGTCCGCAATGGCAGGCAATCTTCATCCTTCCGTATCTGAATCCGTGTTTACAGACATAAGTGGTAGAATCAGAAATCACTCCCATTTCCAGTGCCGCCAATCCTGTCATAAGTTTAAAAGGGGAACCGGGTGGATAAGTCCCTTGCGAAGCACGGTCATAATTGGGCATTGAGACGGAATCTCTCAGTAAAATAGTCCGTTCTGCAGAAGTCAAAAACCTATTAGGATCAACGGTTGGCGCAGAAGCCATCGCCAGGATTTCTCCGGTTTTAGGATCAATTGCAACGATGGCTCCTCTTTTGTTTTGTAATAATTCTTCAGCATAAAGCTGCAAATCATAATCAATGGTAAGAGTTAGTGTTTTACCACTTTTTGCCGGCCGGTCATATTCTCCGTTTTTGTAGGAGCCTACAGATTTCATTAACCTGTCCGCAATATAATTTTTTACTCCTTTAACACCCCTTAATTCTCTTTCGTAGGATTTTTCTACTCCGGCAATCCCAACCAGATCACCCGGCTGATAATAGGTGGAATCTCTTTTTATATAGTTGTCATCCGCCTCATTTATATAACCCAAAATATTCCCTGCCGTATTTACCAAATATTTTCTTTCAGGACGTTTGACGATCGACATGGAAGGGTAGAGGTACAGCTGTTCCTGAATCCGCGCATAAGATTCTCTCGGTATATTTTTAATCAAAGGATATGGTGAGAGTGCCCGGTAATGTTTTTCGTTTTCTATTTGTTCTATTCGATTGTTGAATTGTTTTGTCGTAATTCCCGCGAGATTGCAGAATTCAATCGTGTCAAAATCGGGACCAATCATTGCCGGAATTATATCCAGTTCATAAGTGTATGTATTACTTACGAGTAATTTCCCGTTCCTGTCCAGTATATCTCCACGGTTAGGATAAATGATTTCCTGCTTTATAGATGTATTGATGGCATTGAGCTTATACCTGTCTGTGGAAAGCTGAAGATAATAGAGCCGCCAAACGAACAACCCTACAATAATAAAAATCACAGCGTAGAGTATATATACCTTTCTCATCTTTCAGCTTTCTTTCTAAACAAGATTAAATAGAAACACACAAAAATTATGGTAAACGCAGAACTGTAAAGTGCTTTCAGAAGCGTGTCAATCACATTGCTGAATGAAAATATTTCGAGAAAGAACAATAATATATGGTGAATCAATACCATAATAATTGTATAAAATAACCACTGGGAGGTACCGAAATCGGAAAATTTGAATTCTTCCAGCTCAAAGAATTTTGTGCCGGAAACCATGCGGATAATATATTTACTCATAAATCCGATAGTTACGCTGGCGAAAGCATTGATCCCACCGGTATCTTCAAAGATATCGACTCCCCATCCTAAAAGAAAACACAACAGCAAAAACAAATAACGGTTTCTGTTGGGTGGATAAAGCAAAATGAAAACCACATAAATGTAAGGACAGATAGTACCATTGAAAGTGATGTTGCTGAAGATAAAAACCTGAAGCAATACCAGTAAAAAAATCGTGACGATATTAATTAAAAATCTAAGGTTGAGCATTTTGTTTGATACTATCGCGTTCTACTTCCATAATTTCCTGTTTTTCAAGATTCAGTACAACCTGTGCATACCGCAACCTGCCAAAATCTTCTTTTAATCTAACCTCTATATTTAGCTCGCCCGAAATTTCATCAATTTTTGAACTGTAAACCGTTCCTATCATAATCCCTCCCGGAATTGCCGGTGATTTGCCATCGGTTTCTATGGTGTCTCCTTTTTCAACTTTTATGTATTTAGGAATTTCTGTCAGTTGTGCAAACCGCGCGTCTTTTCCATTCCACCGAACCGTTCCGAAATATTCATTCCCCTTGATCCTGGCATTGATTCTGGTGTTTTTGTTCAATGTGGACATTACTCTTGAATAATTTTCAGAAGTATTGTAAACATAACCGATAACACCATTGTGTGATATGATACCCATTCCTTTTTCAACTCCATGCCGCGTTCCCTTGTTGATAGTAATCATATTATGAGATTTTACAATGGAATTGTTAATGATTTCAGCGGGAACAAAACTATAAGTCTGGTGAAATTGTAAATTGCTTAAAGTCCTTTTTGTTGTATCTGATTCTGAAATTTCTCCTTTGAGCAATTCAAGTTCTTTTCGAAGTTCCGCATTTTCCTCCTGCAGAGCCCGGTTATCTTTGCCCAGACGGATGAAACTTGTAGCTCTTGAAATTTTTTGATCAAAATAACCGCTTACATTGGTGCTTGTTTTTGCCAGAACGGATTCGTGGTAAACCTTTTGCCTGAAAGTAAATACAAGCGAAATGATTAACAGGAAAACAAAAAACAGGAACAATCCATTCTTGATAATCGGGTTCAGGATGAATTGCATATTGTTAATTATTTCATTAAGAACGTAAACTTGTCAATATTTTTCAAAGCAATACCTGTTCCGCGGACAACTGCCCTTAAAGGATCGTCTGCCAGGAATACAGGTAATCCGGTCTTTTTGGAAATTCTCTGATCCAATCCTCTCAGCATAGAACCGCCGCCGGCCATGTAGATTCCGGTGTTGTAAATGTCGGCAGCCAATTCCGGAGGGGTCTGTGAAAGCGTTTCCATAACGGCATCTTCAATTCTCAGGATAGATTTGTCTAGAGCTCTTGCGATTTCCTTATAGTTGACCGTGATTTCTTTTGGTTTTCCCGTAATCAAATCACGTCCCTGAACGGCCATGTCTTCCGGTTCATGTTCCAGATCTTCAATGGCAGCACCCACTTCTATTTTTACACGTTCAGCAGTTCTTTCACCAATGTATAAATTGTGGTGGCTTCTCAGATAATAAGCGATATCGTTTGTGAAAACATCTCCCGCGATTTTTACGGATTTGTCGCAAACAATTCCCCCTAAGGCAATTACGGCGATCTCAGAGGTTCCTCCTCCGATGTCGATGATCATATTTCCTTTTGGAAGCTGTACGTCGATTCCAACTCCGATAGCTGCTGCCATGGGTTCGTAAATCAACCTTACATCTTTTGCGTTTACGTGTGCTGCAGAGTCTTTTACCGCACGTTTTTCAACTTCGGTAATTCCTGAAGGGATACATATCACGATCCTCAAAGAAGGTGAGAAAAATGTCCCTTTAATCCCCGGAATTTGTTTGATGAATTCTCTGATCATAAATTCCGATGCTTCGAAATCTGCAA
>CAZKOC010000251.1:0-3477 GCA_964554275.1 uncultured Weeksellaceae bacterium | reverse complement strand
ATGACTGTAATTTCCTTCTATTAATTTTTGCCAGCGTTCTTTGAAAGTCAAAATCCCCATTCTCAATTCCGATAAAGGTTTGGTTAGTGTGAGAGGGCGAAGGTTTCCCCATTCTTTGTCATCAAACAAGACGATGTTCATCAATATTGCAGTTTAAACAAAGTTATAAAAATATGTTAATATGACTTATTTTATCGAACATTTAACTAAATCTAAAAAGCAAAATTTACTTTTGTAGTATGATACAAGCACCTATTATATTTGATAATGTTTTTAATGCTTTGAATTCTTTTCTGGCAGATAATGATTATTCAAAAAAATTTATTTTAGTAGATTCCAATACACACGAACATTGTCTGCCTTTGTTTTTGGAAGAACTGGAAACACTCAATGAAATTGAAGTGATTGAAGTTCCGTCCGGTGAAGAAAACAAAGCCATTGAAATCGTGATACAAGTTTGGGAATCGCTTACGGAACTGGGAGCTGACCGTAAAAGCTTATTGATAAACCTTGGCGGTGGAGTGATTACCGACATGGGCGGATTCATTGCTTCTACCTTCAAGCGTGGAATTGATTTTATAAATATACCTACTACACTTTTATCTCAGGTTGATGCTTCTGTCGGTGGAAAGACGGGGATTGATTTTGCCGGATTGAAAAATCAAATCGGAACTTTTTCACAACCAGAGCTTACCCTGATTTTATCAGAATTCCTGTTGACTCTGCCTCAAAGAGAACTTCTTTCCGGATTGGCTGAAATGATGAAACACGGATTGGTTTACGACAAAAATCATTGGGACAACATTCGCCGGATTCAGGATTTTGATGTTCAGACTCTCCATAAATTGACCCGGGATTCGGTCAAAATAAAAATGGAAATTGTGGAAAAGGATCCGTTTGAATCAGGCTTGAGAAAAATCCTGAACTTCGGACATACTATCGGGCACGCCATTGAAAGTCATTATCTGGAAACCGAATTCCCTTATTTGCATGGAGAGGCAGTGACAATCGGGATGCTGGTAGAATCGATCTTAAGCTTTGAAAACGAAATGATTTCTTCTGCAGAACTGGATGAAATCTTTTTTAATATCACAGAATTGTTTCCAAAAGAACCAATTAATGAAGAGATTATTCCTGATTTACTCAACCTGATGAAACACGACAAGAAAAACCAAAATGACCAGATCAGTTTCAGCTTGCCGGATGGGATTGGAAAATGTAAATATGATATTTTATTGAATAAAAATCAGATTTCGGAAGGAATTTTGATGTATAATAAGAAGTTAGAATCTTTATGAAATATTTAATTTTAATCCTGTTTATTTTAGCTTCTTGTTCCAAAAACAATTTAAAAGATAATTCAAAAATGGAAACATCAAAAAGTAATACTTTCCCGATGCAGAAATCAGACGAAGAATGGAAAAAGGAACTTTCGCCTGAACAATATGCGATCTTACGCGAAGCCGGAACAGAACAGCCTTTTTCCGGAAAATACAATATGCATTTTGAAGGAGGGGTCTACAAATGCGGTGCATGCGGTGAGCCTCTCTTTACCTCCGAATCGAAATTTGACGGACATTGTGGCTGGCCTAGTTTTGATAAGGAAATTGAGGAAGGAAAAATCATAGAAAAGCTGGACAAATCACACGGTATGTTACGTAGAGAAATCCTTTGCGCCAATTGTGGTAGTCATCTGGGGCATGTTTTTGACGACGGCCCTACCGAAACTGGTTTAAGATACTGCGTAAATTCCCTTTCATTGGATTTTGAGGAAGATTCCACAAAATAATTTGATTTAACTTAAATTTGTCAAATGAATTTGAACCGTTTGACTCTGCAATTGGGAATTTTATTATTTCTCGTTACCATTGGTTTGTTTTTGATTTTATTCTTTGTGTTTTCAACCAATGGAAAACTTTCGGAAACCGATTATTTCAATTATTCTTCATTAATCAATTGTTTCGTAATGCCTCCTTTATATGCGGGAGTCGGATTTTTTTCCATTTACAGTGGTGCGAAGCATGAACCTTTGAGCTTTGGGCAAGGATTTAGAAGAGCATTCTTACCGCAATTCATTGGCGGATTGCTGAGCCTGGTATTTATTTTCGTCTTTTTCAATACGGTCGGTGCTTGGGCTGAAGACAGTTTACAACGTGGCTGGCACGGTTTGATGACAGAAAATCCAAATGCTGAATTTATGGAAAAAAACAAAGAATTCATAGACGGCATGGCTGATTTGACTTATAATATGTTCACATTCCGCACATTTACGATCGCATTCATGACCATACTCTTTTTTTACGTGATGATATCCACTATCTTCGCAGTATTTCTTAAAAACAGAAAAATCTGATGCATCTATCCATCGTTATACCTCTCCTCAACGAACAGGATTCCCTGGAAGAATTATTCCAAAGGATCAAAAGTGTCTGTACCCTAAACGGCTTTGATTTTGAGGTAATTTTTGTGGATGACGGGAGTACGGATGATTCCTGGAAAGTAATTGAGTACCTCGGAGAAATGCACCCTGAAGTAAAAGCCCTCCGCTTCAGAAAAAATTATGGAAAATCACAGGCCTTGATGGCCGCTTTCAACCAAACGCTGGGCGATGTCGTTATTACAATGGATGCTGATCTTCAGGACTTTCCGGAAGAAATTCCTGAACTTTATCAAACACTAAAATCCAACAAAGCTGACATCGTTTCGGGCTGGAAACAAAAAAGACAGGATCCGGCACTTACCAAAAATTTACCTTCTAAATTATTCAATTCCGTAGCGAGAAAGACTTCCGGTTTGAATCTTCACGATTTTAACTGCGGACTGAAAGCTTATCGCAGAGAGGTTGCCCAAGAATTGGAATTGCACGGAGATATGCACCGGTATATTCCGGTTTTGGCAAAAAACAAAGGATTCGGAAATATCATCGAAAAACAAGTCAAACATCAGGCAAGAAAATATGGAAAATCGAAATTCGGAAGCAAAAGATTTGTAAACGGGTTCCTGGATTTAATTACCCTTTCATTTATTTCAAAATTTGGAAACAAGCCAATGCATCTTTTCGGAGCCATCGGAACTTTGATGTTCATCATCGGTTTTTTGGCTGCA
Source organism: uncultured Weeksellaceae bacterium (assembly GCA_964554275.1). Lineage (GTDB taxonomy): Bacteria > Bacteroidota > Bacteroidia > Flavobacteriales > Weeksellaceae > Moheibacter. The sequence goes on along the minus strand of CAZKOC010000251.1, from coordinate 372 downwards.
GTTTATTTGGGAATTGATAAATTGTACAAAGTTTACATTGTCGAACAAAGAGCAAGGTTGATAACAGACAATCCTTATTTCTATATTTCCCTGGCCGCCATGATTTTAGGAACACAATTGTTTTTAGCGGGATTTTTAGGCGAAATACTCGTTCGTTCCAACAGAAAATCAGATGGTTTTGAAATCAGAGAAACCATTAATTTAAACCAAAAAATAAGATTATGAAAAACTCAATTTTAATTCTGATCAGTTCTTTTTCAATCATTTCCTGTAATTCAGGTCTGGAAGGAGAAGGAGCTGCAATAGCCAAAAAAGAATTTGCGGTCGATCAGTTCAATTCAATTGAAGCAAATTGTAACTGTGATATTACAA
>CAZKOC010000250.1:0-3500 GCA_964554275.1 uncultured Weeksellaceae bacterium | reverse complement strand
TGATAAATTATGAGAACAATAATCTTAATATTATGCGTATTTCTTGTTAGTTGTAAAACAAATAAGATACAGCAAATTTCACTACCTTATCCGGGCTATGAATATTTAATTTATCATAATTATTCAGAGAACGATTCAATCAATTTTAATAAAGAATCTTTTAACAATTTAGATAAAATTGATTTCAATGATTTTCATAGTATGATAAACAAAAATATAACTGTTTCTGATTCAAATACAATGTTATTAAAAAGGAATAATATATTTCATGGAAATGATGAATCTCTTATTAAGGTTTATTTTTTAAATGAAATAAATAATCCGAAAACCAAACAATATTTAGGATATTTTAAACGAAAAATATTTTCAGAACAAGCGGAAATTGAAACATTTATTATTTTCAATATTGTTAATGACAAAGTTAAATCTTCATTTATTATATATTATTATTTTTATGATGGTTTCGGTTCTGAAACCCGAAAGGTAACATTTACAGGTGATAATAATTATGAGTTAATGGTCTCTGGCTGGGCAGATGCAGGAGGTAAATTTGAACATTTAAATTGTTTTAAGATTACCGAAGAAGGGTTTATTGATACTTCTGTAGAATGTAAAAAAGGGAAGTAAAAAATAAAAGGAAGATCAAGAAACTTGATTATTAGGAATAGTGATGAAAAATTATGGTTTTTTTATGGTAGTGATAATTGATAAATTATGAGAACAATAATCTTAATATTATGCGTATTTCTTGTTAGTTGTGAAACTAATAAGACACAACAAATACCTCCATTATACCCAGGTTATGAATATTTAGTTTATCATAACTATTCCGAAAGCGATTCAATCATATTTGATAAGGAAGTTTTTGAACACTTAGATAAAATAGGCTTCAATGAGTTTCAAAATATAATAGGTCAGAATGTTGATATTTCTAATTCAGATAAAATATCTGTTAAAAGAGATAAACTATTTTATAACAAAAATGATTCTTTAATTGACATTTATCTTCTAAACGAAATAAATAATCCGGAAATGAAACAATATTTAGGATATTCTAGATTATCAAATTTTTTAAAGGAGACAGAAGAAATATTCATTATTTTCAATGTAGCTGATAATAAGATTCAATCATCGTTTGTTGTTTATAGTACTTTTAATAGCGGATATGATTCTAACACCAGAATGGTAACATATAAAGGAGGAAATAATTATGAGTTAAAGGTTTATGAATGGTCAGATAATGATGGTAAATTTGAACATTCAAGCTGTTTTACGGTTACCGAAGAAGGGTTTATTGATACTTCTGTAGAATGTAAAAAGGGAAGTAAAAAATAAAAGGAAGATCAAGAAACTTGATTATTGGAAAGAGTGATGAAAAATTATGGTTTTTTTATGGTGATGATTCTTTTATTGAATCAAAGTTGTTTTTCTCTTAGAAACAACAGACCCCCGTATAGTTTAGACTATTTAGTTTATAAAAATTATAAGGAAAACGAAATAAATATTGATTTCTCAAAAATGACAGTTAGTAATGAAGAACAATTTGAGTCTTTTTTTGCAAAGGAATCTTATACATTAAAAAAAGATTCATTCTTAATACAGTTACCGGCAAAACAATTATATTATAGAGAGAGTGACGAAATACTAAACATCTATATTGTTAACAAATCCTTACAGTCCTGGGGTGAACAATATTTAGGATATATAGATAGGAGTTATAAAACAACGTCTCGTTTTTTTATTATGTTCAATGTTGTCAATAATAGCATTAAATCCTCCTATATTATCTATAGCAGTGTATCATCTGGATTTGGATCAGAAAAGCACATGGTCACTAATAAAGGTAATAATCTCTATCAATTAGAAGTGGAAGGTATATCTGATTCGGCAGACAGGAGAGGGAATTTTGATTATTACGCGTATTGTCAATTTATAATAAATGAAGAAGGATATATTGTTCCTTTAGCCCATCCGATGAATGGTGGTGATAATTGATAAATTATGAGAACAATAATCTTAATATTATGCGTATTTCTTGTTAGTTGTGAAACTAATAAGACACAACAAATACATCCATTATACCCAGGTTATGAATATTTAGTTTATCATAACTATTCCGAAAGTGATCCTATCTACTTTGATAAGAAAGTATTTAATGGCCTGAAAAAAATTAGCTTCAATGATTTTCATAACGTGATAAATCAAAATACAGATATTTCTAATCTAAATAGAATATCATTAAAAAATAACGACTTATTTTATAGAAATAATGATTCTTTTATTGATGTTTATATTTTAGGCGAAATAAACGACTCGAATATACAGCAGTATTTAGGATTTTCTAAATTGAATTTTTATTCTGGTGATGTAGAAAGATTTATAATTTTCAATATAGTTGATAATAAAATTCAATCATCGTTTATTGTTTATAGTTCTTTTGATACAGGATTTGGTTATGAAACCAGAATGGTAACATTTAAAGGTGATAATAATTATGAGTTAATGGTCTCTGGCTGGGCAGATGCAGGAGGTAAATTTGAACATTTAAATTGTTTTAAGATTACCGAAGAAGGGTTTATTGATACTTCTGTAGAATGTAAAAAGGGAAGTAAAAAATAAAAGGAAGATCAAGAAACTTGATTATTGGAAAGAGTGATGAAAAATTATGGTTTTTTTATGGTGATGATTCTTTTATTGAATCAAAGTTGTTTTTCTCTTAGAAACAACAGACCCCCGTATAGTTTAGACTATTTAGTTTATAAAAATTATAAGGAAAACGAAATAAATATTGATTTCTCAAAAATGACAGTTAGTAATGAAGAACAATTTGAGTCTTTTTTTGCAGAGGAATCTTATACATTAAAAAAAGATTCAGTATTTATACAGCTACCAAGTAAAATTATATATTATGGGGAGAATGATGAAATACTAAACATCTATATTATTAGTAAGTCCTTAAAAGACTGGGGAAAACAATATTTAGGATATGTAGATGTCGATAAAAATAAAGGTTATAACCCAGATTTAATCACGTCTAGATATCATTCTTTTGTTGTGTTCAATGTGATAAACAATACAATTAAATCATCTTTTATTATTTACAAAGACAGTTGGTCAGCTTCAATGGGTTCAGAAAAGCGCATTGTCACTCACAAGAATGGCAATTTATATCAGCTTTATGTAGAGGGTATATCTGATTCGGCAGACAGGAGAGGGAATTTTGATTATTACGCGTATTGTCAATTTATAATAAATGAAGAAGGATATATTGTTCCTTTAGCCCATCCGATGAATGGTGGTGATAATTGATAAATTATGAGAACAATAGGTACTGTATCAGAAGTGTTGATATGACTTTTTAAAAGAGAAATAAAATTGAATTTCAGAGATTTAGAAAATGGTACTGTATCAGAATTAGTGATTTAGAAAAATAATTTATTCAGAAACCTGAAAATCAATGATAAAAAATTCAAAAAATAAAAACAGGGGGGTGGATATAT
>CAZKOC010000249.1:0-3518 GCA_964554275.1 uncultured Weeksellaceae bacterium | reverse complement strand
AGCGGCCTTGCGGGTCAGAGATTGATAGCATTGCTGGTTCAGAGTCGACATATTTTCTGCAGAGCACGTATTCCATATCTTGCGATGATGTACTCGCAGCCCAGCCAGAAGCAGGAACTCCGTTTTGAGCCATCAAGTAATTGTAGGTATGCGATCCTACAGCCACTGTTCTTGCTCCAACCAGATTCCCTTGCTGATCATAAATACGAGTAATAGCATTTGACGAGGCCGCCGGTCGACATAATTCTATTGTATAGACCTGCCCGAGTGACGTGACCACCTCATCAGGCGTGGTGTAGGCTGTGCCCTGAAACTCGACCAGCCCAATACCAAAATTACCCCGTTGCATGATTTCCAAAGAACTAACACCGATTGTACCCATGCGTTGGCCAGTTGTTGATATCCCTATCAAGGAAACCCAATTACTATTATGGCTAACCGCCCGCACCGCAACACGAGTACGTATGGCGAAACCATCAACCAGTGGCTGCGGCAACTGCTTTCGTACGTAGCTATCACTGACTCTGCCGATTGAGACTTTCTCGAGCAAACCAAAGCTTTCCGAGTGACTGGTCGCTACATAGCCAAGATTTGTGGCCGCTACCCCTATGGGTATCCCTTTCTGCGTCATAACAGAAAGACCCGCATCTATGTAGTCTCCAGCCGCTGTCTGCCTAAAAAGAGAAAGATTAGCCCAAGTTGCTCCGTAGTCAGTCGAGCGATACATATCGTGTGAACCGTTATAAGAAGAATAGATTACAACGCCGCCTTGCAAACTTGCTACTGTATCACCCTGCCCCGTTCCAAACGTACCGAGATCAGTCCATGTTTCACCGTTATTCGTGCTCCTAAAAATCTTTCGAGCATCGCCAACAACTAGAACGATACCGTTACCCAAATGGCACATTCTATACAACGCGACTCCGGAAGATAGCGTGGCTTTTTCGGTCCAGGTTAAGCCGTCATCGTAACTTTTGAATATCTTCCCCGACCAGCCAGACAGCAACATACCGTCTTCCACTTTCTCAAACACATACAGCGGGGAGCCTGTATGTTGCCCCAGGTCTGTCCAGCTACTACCGCCATCCTCGGATCGAAAAATATGCCCTCCGCCAGCCCGTGTATCCGTCACTAAAACGATATTGCCTATCGTTATAAGTCCGTATGACCGTTGATAGCTACCAGAAAAAGATGGGTTTGAAGAAATCTGCCCCAGATTTGTCCATGACTCACCTTGATCTGCAGTTTTGTACAGATACGAATCACCGGTAAGAACATACCCGACATCTTCGTTTGTCGTCGTGATTGCCGTCACATTACGGCTTGAAAAAAGGTTCCCTTTGTTCTCCCAGGTAATCCCGTGGTTAACGCTCTTGTACAAATACCCGGCACCGGTCTGGCGACTACCGGTCAGCAGAACCCGATCGTTAAAACCTGCGATCGTATCAAATCTAGTATTATTATGGTGCACTCTTTCCCGCCAATATTCACCGATATTAAATGTTTTTAGACCACTCCTAAGCGCACCCGTTTGGCTACCAAATGCTTCATCACTACCATTATCCCGAAAGCTAAAGCCGTCGTCTTTCGTGAAATCCGTCCCACAAAGAAAAGTAGCCGCGCAATCCGACGCAGCGCTTGCCTGAGGATTGCCATAATACATGTAAATATCGCCGGTCGCAGGATGAGCTGCAATAGCAGGCACCTTGACCCAAACGCTGACACTATGAAGCGGTCGGGTACTTTCTATCCAAAAATCGAGTGTCGTATTATCAGTAGATGTAAACCGTAGATCGCTAAAGTCAACATTCATCTCAATTTCAAAATCAATCACCAAAAGTACGGGGTAATCCTCGACCGCGCCACTCGTACTTCCACCTAATGTAATTTGCTTGCGTCTTTCCCAGGTATCGTCAAACCAATCCTGCGAAGCCTGCCTGGGATACATGATTTGTGCTATCCGGCTCATACAAACCCGCTAACAAAACTAACTTGCCAGGTTGCTCCTCCGTCATAGGTTGACATCGCAATAACCGTTGTAGATAAACTCGTGAGCCCCGGACTGCCGACAGTTTGCGACCCCGCGGGTAGCGTGACCGTATGGCCGCCAACACCGTCTTGGCTTAAGCGTATCGATATACCTACGCCAACGTTAACCGGAACATTACTAACGGTTAACGAAATATCGCCTACGGCCGTAACCGTCCAATCACTTGCAAGATCCAGGTCAAGATCAACCGTCCCGGACTGCTCGCCCACATCTTGCAGCGCGTACTGCCCGCCACCGGTGCGTGAGGCAGCGCCTACGTCGTTAGCTGCAAGGGTAACTTCACCTGTTTGATTGTTGACTGAGGTAACGGCCGAATCGCCTCCGGTTGGGTCGTTCTTCCAAACCCTGTTGCCCGAACTGTCTGTGCCGTAGGTTTTATGAGCACCTGGACTTGCCGTGTCGCCCACAAGTTGCAAGCTGCCATCGTCAATCTGCAACGAGTTTTTTGTGCCAGGAACAGTAGGAATAGTTGGCTTGTTCAGGATTTGAGTGTCACCAGTTCCGGCATTCCAGTCCGCATTAACATTAACCTGCGCGCCAGCCTGAATGCCTGCAAGCTTGCTGACATCACTGGCCGAAGTAAACTTGTGCGCAGAGCTGGTGTCATCAAGATGATCAGGATCCAGCGTGATGTCACCAGTAAGGGCTTGCCCATTGACTGTCGTACTGGCGTCAGCTTTGCTCCCCAGAGAGCCAGTGCTTTTGAGGGTGCCGTCGCTATTGTGCTCCACCGAGAGAAAGTCGTTAAGGATACCACCCCACGTACCGTTATCTGAACCAGGATTAGGAAGACGTGCCACTACAATTAATACCCTCACATACGTTACATGCTTTAGGTTAAGTGTACCCCCCCCCCGGTGGGAGTGTCAATTGGATGTAAAAGGTATCTCGATCCAACTAACGCACAACGTTTCACGAGCGTCGTATGCTCATAAGGAATTTGGTCTTTACGTTTTAATTCGAGCAGCGAATGCAGTGCGTAATTTCTGCAATTTGGGGTTAATTATTACTTGGCAGTAGGCTGCTTCGGGGTGATTTTTAAAATAATTGTGGTGTTCGGGTTCGGCTTCGTAGAATTCTTTGAGGTTTTTTACCTCTGTTATAATTGGATCATTCCACAATTTTTGTGCGTTTTGCCGTGATTTTTTGATGACCGCCTGCTGCGCATCAGTATTGAACAAAATAATTGATCGATACTGCGGGCCGACGTCATTCCCTTGCCGGTTCAAAGTTGTTGGATCATGAATGGTCCAAAAGATATCCAAAATATCTTCAAGGGCAATTTTTTTGGTATCAAACGTAATGCATACAACCTCAGCGTGGCCGGTACGATGCGACACCACCTCCTGATAGGTTGGATTTTTGGTTGCGCCGCCCGCGTATCCCGGCACGACTTCCCTGACACCCTCAATTAGTTGATAGGCCGCCTCCAAACACCAAAAACATCCCCCGCCCAGTACAATACTCT
>CAZKOC010000248.1:0-3531 GCA_964554275.1 uncultured Weeksellaceae bacterium | reverse complement strand
TTAGAAGACTTCAAAGAAAGCGGGAAATTTATCTATGCTTATTCTCATAATTCAAGTCAGGGCGGGTATATTTTAAATTCTGTGGCTGATTCCGTCTTCCAAAACCCTATGGGGATGGTTCTGGCGCAAGGTATGAGCGCGGAGGTCATGTTTTTTAAGAATTTTGGAGATAAATTCGGGATTGATTTCCAGGTAATCCGCCACGGAGATTATAAATCAGCCGTTGAACCTTATTTACGGGATGATCTTTCTCCTGAAAACCGAGAACAATTGACCTTGATTTTAAATGACATCTGGACAAATATGTCAGAAAAAGTAATTGCTTCCAGAAAATTATCTCCTGAACAGTGGAAAACTGCAGTGGATAGTTTGTACAGCTTCAATCCCGAAAAAGCAGTTCAGTTTAAGCTGGTCGATAAATTAGCGCAGGAACCTGAATATGAACAAGCCCTGGCCGACAGACTCGAGCTTAAAATCAAGGAAGATGAAAATGTGCATGACATTTTAGATAAACACAGTATTTCTCTCGAAGATTATGCCGCTACGCTGAAACCTGAAAGCGGAAAAGATCAGATAGCCATTCTGTATGCTTCGGGAGCCATCATGCCCGGAGAAAGCTTTAGCGGAATCCAATCTGAAACTTACAAAAAAACGATTCGTGATTTAAAGGACAATGATAATGTAAGAGCCGTTGTATTGAGGATCAATTCACCCGGGGGAAGCGCCGATGCATCGGAAGAAATTTTGTTTGAATTAAGAGAACTCAGAAAAGTAAAACCGATCATTGTTTCTTTTGGTGACGTAGCTGCATCCGGAGGTTATTATATGGCAATGGAAGCCGATTCTATCTTTGCGCATCCGTCTACCATTACCGGGTCTATTGGTGTTTTGGGGATGATGCCAAATGTGAAAAAACTTGTAAATGATTTGGGTATTACAACAGATTATGTAAATACTAATGAGAATTCTGACTTTTTAAAAACTCCGTTTAAACCGCTTTCGCCAACCGGAATGAAAGCAATGACAGAAATGACCGAGAGTGTTTATTCTCAATTTGTGCATCATGTGATGAAAGCCAGAAAAATGTCTTATGAAGAAGTGGATTCAATCGGAGGAGGAAGAGTCTGGTCAGGTGTTCAGGCAAAGAAGATAGGATTGATCGATACCTTCGGAGGATTGAATGATGCGATTGCCGCAGCCGCAAAGAAGGCGAAATTAGACAAATATTCTATTGTTGATTATCCCTTCAGAAAAGGCGGGTTTGAAGAATTCATGGAACAATTCCAAGGAGTGAAAACTGAAGCTTACGTGAAAGAGCAATTAGGTGTTGAGTATTATAATCTCTACATGGAACTTAAGGCTATTCGTGAATTCAATGGTGTTCAGGTGCGTATGCCGTTTGATATTAAAATCAGATAAGGTTTATAGTTAATATATTTTAAGCAAAATCCCGGTCACTTTGTAGTAGCCGGGATTTTTTATCTTTTTAAATTATCAAGTTGAATTACATTGCGCCTTCCATTTCTTCCTCCATCCCGGATTGTCTTTCCTGTTTTCTCTGGTCTCTTTTAGACTGGTTGAACCGGTAAGTGAAATTCAGATTGAATGTTCTTACCCCCCATCTGTTTTCACTGTGTCTGATAAAGCCTTCTCCATATGAATCAAATTCCATTTTTCTGGAATCCAGGACATCACGAACATTGAAAGTAATAGTTGCATTGTCATTAAACAAATCCTTACTCAACGAAAAATCCAGACTATGAACACCTTTTCTTTCCATTTGCGCGGTCTTTTGCCCTCCTCTGTAATTACCTGACAACTGCATTGTGAATTTAGCCGGAAGTGTAAATGTATTGCTTAAACGTCCGAACCAGCTCACTCCGTCCCCGTCAAAATTGGTTGTTCTGGTTATAACATCATCAGTTCCTTCAATGGTTCTTGTTTCTGTAAGCTCTCCTTCTGTTTTATAACCGAAAACGTTTACGTTGCCCATCAGGTTCCACCATTTCCAGGGGCGGTAAGTGAAAGTTAGGTCACCTCCATAACGTTGTTCCGTCCCTATGTTAATAGGCCTTGTAATTATTGTTCCGTCTTCCGTACTTGATTGGTACCGTTGTATGTTGTCTTTTGTATGAGAAAAATAAACGTTAGGAGTTATCATCAGCTTTCCTATTTTGGTAATGTAAGAGAGTTCATAGGCATCTGTGTACTGAGGGTCCAAATCAGGATTTCCCATAAATATATTGCGGTTGTCAGAATATGAGGTATAAGGGATCAGATCCCATCCTCTCGGTCTTCTGATCCTGCGGCTATAGCTTAACTGTAACTGGTCCTCACTTTCGAATTCATAATTCAGGAATAAACTCGGGAAGAAATCCACATAGTTTTTTTTGGTTTTGCTTTCATTCAAAATAGAATGAACGGTGATGTCCGAATTTTCCATTCTCACTCCCGCCATGAATGAAAAGTTGCCAAATCCGTTTCCGTATTGAGCGTAAGCAGCATAAACATTTTGTAGATAATCGGTTTGATTGGCAAAATCAGGATTGGCGATCCAGTCCGTTCCTGCCAGGCTGTCCACTTTGAAGTTAGTAAGTGTTCCTTCCATTTCGCCTCTTGCACCCAATTCAAATCTGCCTTTTTCTCCAAACGGATATACATAATCCGCGGCAATTAAAACACGCCGCTGGCGTTCGAAATTGTAAGACCTTTCTGTTGAATTTACATTATCTCCTGTTTCTCTCAAATCAGCATTTTCTGTTTCTTTGCTGTACGATGCCCGGGCATCTACAGTAAATTCGTGTCCGGGTTTGTTGAACTGATGTTTGAAATTGAAATTGATTTCAGCATTGTAATCATCTTCTTTCTCATTTTCTGTCCGGGTGGAATTTGACATAATATTATAATTCTCATCAAAATCAGTATAAAAAATGTTTGAATTATTTTTATTTATACCATTTCTGTAACTACCTGAAACGGTAAAAGTATTGCTGTTATCTAAATAATATTCAGTTCCCAACATCAGGTTGTAACCATTGTTGACACGGATAGACTTGCCATCCATCCATTCGTGTCCTTGAATTCCATCTTCATTGAAACGGGTTGTTTCCGAACTGCTTCCGCCCTTTCTTTGCTGGTAACGGTAACCCAGGGTTGTAAAGAGATTCCACTTACCGGTACGATAATTCAAATTTGCAGAACCGCCTATAGCTTCGGGAATTCCTCCAAATACACTTACCGAACCATTAACTCCCTGCAATTTGCCTTTTTTGAGGATAATGTTGATGATTCCGGCAGTTCCTTCGGCCTCATAACGTGCCGAGGGATTTGTTACTACCTCAATTCTCTGTACCGCATCTGCAGGTAAGTTTTGTAATGCCTGGGCAGGATCTGAAATTCCAACCATACTCGATGGTTTCCCGTCAATTAAAATCCTTACATTTTCATTTCCTCTCAGGCTCACATTTCCTTCACCGTCTACCTGTACCGAAGGAACATTTTGTAAGGCATCAGATATTGAGCTTCCTTTTG
>CAZKOC010000247.1:0-3555 GCA_964554275.1 uncultured Weeksellaceae bacterium | reverse complement strand
CGCGAAGTCGAAAAAATGTCCAAATCCAAATACAATGTCATCAATCCCGATGATATCTGTGAGCAATATGGAGCAGATACTTTGAGATTGTATGAAATGTTCCTTGGCCCTATCGAACAGGCAAAACCCTGGAACACACAGGGATTGAGCGGAGTTTATTCCTTCCTGAAAAAAATGTGGCGTTTGTACCACAACGGAGAAGGAGAATCATTCTACGTTTCAAGCGAGGAGCCTACCAAAGAAGAAATGAAAGTTCTACATCAAACCATCAAAAAGATGGACGAAGATGTAAATAATTTCTCATTTAACACCTCGGTGTCCAATTTTATGATTGCGGTAAACGAATTGACAAAATTGAACTGTAATAAACGAGCTGTTCTGGAACCTTTGGCAGTCTTGATTTCACCTTATGCGCCCCACATTGCCGAAGAATTATGGCAAAAATTAGGGAATAACGAAAGCATTTCCTTCGCGGAATTCCCTGTTTTCGATGCGAAATGGCTTGTGGAAGACAGTAAAGAATATCCGGTTTCTTTCAACGGAAAGATGCGTTTCAAAATTGAATTACCGATGGATCTGACCAAAGAACAGATTCAGGAAGCGGTCATGGCAGACGAAAGGACTGTCAGGCAATTGGAAGGCAGAGTACCGAAAAATGTCATCATAGTTCCGGGAAAAATTATCAATATTGTGGGTTAGAGCAAATTAGCTTTTAGAAGATAATTTCTTTGATATTTTTTTGCTTTACAAAGTTTGAATGGATTGAATTTTGCTTAATTTTATTTATAAATAAAAGGAAGTTATGGAAATAGCAGAATTAATCGAAAAAGAAGAGGTGGTCAACTACCACTTTGCCAATGCGGATTCAAAAAATACTAACATTACCAAAGATAAGCTGGAAAGGGCGTTGCGATTGGGAAATGAATTCAAATCGAAAACAATTATCACTTTTCAAACCGATCAGGGACCTAAAAAGATTGAAACTACAGTTTGGACATTGACAGACGAATTTATTCAGATAAAAGGTGGAGTATCAATTCCTCTGAAATCATTGATTGAAATAAATTAATTGTAACATATATATTACCTTAATTTACCAAGAATGCTTTCCAATTTCATTTGTAAAACTTGATCTTGCTTTATGCGTTCAGCAATAGCAGTATAGTCTCTTTTTGTCAATTCTTGTTTGGCATAGGCTTTTTCTACATCGCGCTCTAATTTGTCTTGTACCTTTTCTATTTTGGGTTGTATGCGTTCATATTTCTCGAAATCTTCTTTGGGTACATCAGGTTCTATATCCGGATTGTCTTTAGTGTCATTTATGGCATGATAAGTTTCCAAATCCAGCTTTTCATCAGCTATGATTTCAGCCATTTCATTCTGGGCTTTCAAGTTTAACTGAACCATTTCGGCATAGGCTTTGGCAAAACGCTGCAAATCGTAATCGGTAACCTCCTGTGCCTTTAAAAATGCAAATGGTAAAAGAATAAAAAGGGTTATTAATAGTTTAAAGTACTTCATTGTATGGGTAATTTTAATTTAAACGTAATTCTTTCAAATATATTGCCAAATCCTTATTCTTGAAAATACAATAAAATACTGATATTCAATTAATTATAAAAACGGCACAATTTTTTCATTTCATTACACATATTAATTCAAAATTTAATTTTATGAAAATCACAGGAAAAATGTTTAGTTTATTGATGGCGTTCGTGTTTGTAACTTCACTGGGATTTCTCTCTTGTAGTGACGACGACGACAGTCCTGCCAATAATGACATCTTTGTAGGTACATACGACGGTACTATTAGTTACGATAACGGAGATGGAGAGCCTATTTATGCCGGCAATGGTAGTGTAACAGTAGTTAAAGTAGGTAACAATTACAATTTTGTTTTTTCGAATGATATTCCGGATATCACGGGGGTTGAATTTGAAAGTAACGGAGAAACACTTATCAATGTAGGAAATAACGAGTTTCATTACATACGTGTTACAGCCAGTTCGCTGCAGATCCTTTATACTGAAGGAAATGAAATCTGGAGAGCTGATTGTACGAGATAATAGTCCTTGACAAAAACCTGATCCAAACAGGGCACTTTACGGAAACGTAAGGTGCTTTTTATTTTAAATTATTTCGTGATGCAGTTCAACATCATCCAAAGCAAATCGGGGTAAACGCCCAAAGCAATAGTAAAGACAGTTCCAACGATTAACAGGATTTGACTCGTAAGCGAAAGTTTGATATTCTTTTTGTCAGATGATTTTCTAAAGTACATCGCGATAATGACTTTGATATAGTAATAAATGCTCAATACTGCCAAGACCAATGATGCCAACACCAGAATCAGATTCGAAGGTTCGTTCATTGCCGAACTCAAAATAAAGAACTTCGCCAAAAACCCTGAAGTAAAAGGAATTCCGGAAAGAGACAACAAAGCGACTGTACTTGCAAAAGCCAACACAGGCGAGCGTTTGGAAAGTCCGTTAAATCCTTTATAATTTATATTTTTAACCTGAGTCAGCGCATAAAACAATACCACACTTGCCATCCCATAACTTACGGTATAGAACAACAAAGCATTTTTGGACTCTTCGCTGATTTCAAATAAGGCAAACATCATAAATCCGGCCTGAACTACTGACGAATAAGCCAGCATACGTTTTACGCTGGTTTGTTTTAACGCGGAAAAATTCCCTAAAATCAAAGTCAGGATGATGATGAAGCTTAACAAAAATCTGTAGTTGTCCGCAACGATTTCCGAACTGATTTTAAAGGCAGACATTACAGTAATGAATGTCATAAATGCCGCCCCTTTCACAATTGTAATCATATAAGAAGAGAAAACCGTTGGCGTTCCGTCATAAACGTCAGGAGCCCAGAAATGCATCGGAGCGACCGAAACCTTGAAACAAAGCGACAATATCAATAAAACCCAGCCTAAATAATAAATTGATTGAAAATCAAAAGCGTAAGCCGTAATATTATGTAGTAAAAATGAACCGCTTGCACCGTAAATCAGCGCAATTCCCATCAACATAATCCCGGTCGAGAAAGCACCCATCAGGAAGTATTTTACCGCAGCTTCGGTACTTTTCATTTTGTGTTTGGCACTTCCGGCCAAAGCATAAAGCGGAATTGAGAGTATTTCAATTCCCAAAAACATCATAATCAAATTCGTAAAAGAAGCCAAAACCGCAATTCCGGTAAAGGAAATGAAAATCAGCGCAAAATAATCGGCAACCTGGCTCCCAGGTTTGGTGAAATTGTACCGGTTTACCAAAATATAATAAATGCCAACCAGGCAAAGGATGATAAAAAATGAAATTCTGTAAGGATCGGTTTCGATCATATTAGGGTATTTCCCGTTTAGAATTTCGCATCCGTTTAACTGGAAGACGGCTGAAAAAATCATTGCTATAAAAAGCAGTACAGCCAAAATGTTCAGATGACGCTTGTCTTTCAGAATAAATCCGCTAAACATAAAAATGATTCCCGATAGAGCCGATGTCAATATAATATTCATCTGTTTATGATTGTAAAAGATTAAAA
>CAZKOC010000246.1:0-3560 GCA_964554275.1 uncultured Weeksellaceae bacterium | reverse complement strand
TATCCTTTTCCGTAGCGGAAATGAACAAAGTCGGATGTTCGCTTTTTGCCATCCAGGTTCGTTTCCATTCTTCCAGAGAAATGTTTTCACGTTTCACTTCAGTTAAATCATCTTCATCTTTTTTGACGTAAGAAAAATTATCAATCTTATTGAAAACCAAAATCGTAGGTTTATCAACACTTTCGATTTCCTGCAAAATCTGGTTGACAGAATCGATATGGTCCTGAAAACTTTCATGCGAAATATCAACCACGTGAACGAGTAAATCGGCTTCACGTACTTCATCCAAAGTAGATTTAAAAGATTCTACCAGTTGTGTAGGTAATTTTCTGATGAACCCAACTGTATCGGTTAACAAAAACGGCAAGTTTCCGATGACCACTTTACGAACGGTTGTGTCGAGCGTTGCAAACAACTTATTTTCGGCAAACACTTCAGATTTACTCAAAACATTCATCAGTGTTGATTTCCCAACATTTGTGTATCCGACCAGAGCCACACGTACCAAAGCGCCACGATTTTTTCGCTGGGTGGCCATTTGTTTGTCAATTGATTTCAGTTTTTCTTTCAGCAAGGTAATCCTGTCACGAATGATTCGACGGTCGGTTTCTATCTCGGTTTCCCCGGGACCGCGCATCCCGATACCGCCTCGCTGCCGTTCCAGGTGTGTCCACATACGGGTCAGACGAGGCAAAAGGTATTCGTATTGCGCCAGTTCTACCTGGGTTCTTGCGTATGATGTTTGAGCCCGTTGAGCAAAAATATCAAGAATTAGCTGGGTTCGGTCAATGATTTTTTTCTCGACTACTTTTTCAATATTTTTCAATTGAGACGGTGTCAGCTCATCATCGAAAATGATAGTGTCAATTTCATTTTCATCAACAAAAAATTTGATTTCTTCCAGTTTTCCGCTTCCGACAAAAAATTTGGAATCCGGTTTATCCATCCTTTGGGTAAATCGTTTTACAACCTCTGCACCTGCCGTATAAGCAAGAAACTGAAGTTCGTCCATATATTCTTCGAGTTTTTCTTCGGTTTGTTCGCGTGTAATCAAACCGACCAAAACTACTTTTTCGTATTGTGCTTCTTTCTTTTCTAACATAATTTCTGAAGCAAAAGTAGTTATAATTTAAAAAGGGTTGCTAAAAAAGCAACCCTTAAGGTTTAGATATATCTTAAGGTAAATTAGTCTGAAAATTTTTGACGAACAAAAGAAGCTTAATATATTAATTAATCAAAATTATCACATACCACACACATACCACCTCTTCTGAAATCAGTCATAAAAGAGGTGTTTAACCCGGTATTTTTTGCATCCAAATATTAAGGTCTTCTTCCGAAGGAATGTTTAATTTTTTTCTGAGCCGGTTTTTACGATTCTGAACTGCCTTAGGCGTAACAAATGTAAATTCAGCAATGTCCTTAGATGAGAAATTTAAAAACAGCATAGCGCAAAATGTAAGTTCACTTGACTGAAGTGCAGGGTATGTTTCTTTTAATCTTCCGGAAAATTCCGGATAAACTTCCATAAACCTGCTCAAAAAGGAAGAATCATTCGCTTTAGCAAGTTGTACTACCTCATCGAAAGCAGTATTTAATTGTTGTTTTAATATTTGATTTTCATTCTCTTTTTTAATTAACAGCTTTTCTTTGTTTAAACGAGCCTCTTTTTCCTGTCTTTGTTTTTTACCATAAAAATGGATTGTAACCAAAATTGCAATAGCGGAAATCAGAAAAACAGAACAAATAATCAAGTAAATCCTGTTTCTTGCTCTGCCTTCTGCCTTTTCCTGTTTTTTCAACAAATCATTTACTATACTGCCAACTGCATCTATCTTTGATTCTGAAAGGCTGTCTTTCAAGGCAATATATTTATCTAAATACAATTGCTCCAATTCAAAATTATTATGATATCTGTATATCTCTGAAATCCTTTTCAGTATATAGGTATAGCTTGGATCAAAGGAGTCTATTTCATTAAGAATTTGTTGTGACTCCAAATAATAATTTAATGATTTATCATATTCCTTTTTCACATAGTATAAATCACCTAAAGCCCGAAAAACATCTTGTTTGAAAGGATCTTCATGCTTATCTAATAAATACAGTGATTTTTGGAAATAATGCTGGGCGGAATCTAAGTTTTTCTTTTCTTCTAAGTACATCAAGCCATAATCAAGATATGAAAGACTTAAATATGAATAAACTTCTGCCTCTTCTGAATTCTTCAGGGATTGTATCTCTTTATCCAAATAATAATATGCGGAGTCTAAGTTTCCAATATCGTGGTATGCTACATACAAATTCCCATAAGTCCTGCCTCTTATCATTTTTGAAAAAGAATCATTTCCCGTCTTATTCGTTAATTGAAGTGCTTTGTGAAATTCCTTAATCGCCTGAGGGTACATGCCTAATGTCATATAATTTGTAGCCGCTATTTCTCTCAGCTTCGCTCTAAATAAATTATTCTTCCGGGCAAAATCTTCTTTTTCCGCCTTTTCAATATAACTGAATGATTCTTTCTGCTTCCCGATATCTCCCAAGCCCCGGGCTATATTATAGTTTGCTTCTGCTATTGCCTGGGAAATTTTTAGCTCTTCCGCTTTTTTTAGTGCCTGTTTCGCTAAATCAATGGATTTTTGCGTATCATAATTTTCATATTCAAGCGTAGAAAAATCAAGCAAGCTATCTATTTCCTTGCATCTGTCTTGTGCAAAAACAAATATGGAAAAGAAGCAAATTACAATACAAAATCTTACTTTCAGTATAAAAAAATGTAGCACAGCTATAATTTAATGCCTAAAATATAAAGATTTGAGTTAACTAATATAAAAGAATAGATTTATCTTTATCAAAAATTAATAATTCATGAAAAAAGTATTATCTCTTATCGCCGTATTTACAATTGTAATGTTACAAGCCCAGATTGAAACCCCACAAGCCAGTGCTCCTGCTGAACTGGATGTAAAAGTCGGATTGACCAATATTGAGTTGGAATATTCCCGTCCGAATATGAACGGAAGAGTTATTTTCGGAGACTTGGTTCCTTACGGAAAAATCTGGAGGACCGGCGCCAATAAAAATTCAACTATTTCATTTTCTGATGATGTCGTTATTGACGGGCAAACTTTGAAAGCCGGTAAATATGCTATCTATACCAAGCCTGAAAAGAACAATTGGGAAATTTATTTTTATACCGATACCGAAAACTGGGGAAATCCGGAAAAATGGGATGATTCAAAAGTGGCCGCAAAAACCACAGCGAAAGTAATTCCACTTCCGTTTGAAATGGAAACATTTTCAATTTCTATTGATGATTTAACTATCAATTCAGCTAAATTAAATTTCCTTTGGAGCAATGTATATGTCGAAACCAAAATTGAGGTTCCAACAGACAAAAAGGTGATGGGTTCTATTGAAAAGACAATGAAAGCCGGAGCTAAAATGGAAGATTATCTTGCTGCTGCAAACTATTACTACAATGCCGGCAAAGACATTGATCAGGCAAAAAAATGGATCGATGAAGGTATGAAACTAAACAAAGATCCTAAATTTTACCA
>CAZKOC010000245.1:0-3586 GCA_964554275.1 uncultured Weeksellaceae bacterium | reverse complement strand
TGGATGGCAAAAAGCGAACATCCGACTTTGTTCATTTCCGCTACGGAAAAGGATAATCTGGACGAACTTCGCAAAACCATTTACGAAGAAGTAAAGAAAATCCACATTACACGTTTTCCGTACAACGATTTCCTGTTTGAGTATTTTGAGGAGGAGGATTAAGTATTCTCGAAATTACGTAGTTCTGCTATGAAATTATAAAAATCTTCGTTTAATTCTCTTAAAATATTATCTAAAAGAGAAATATCTAAACTGGCTTTTCCAGCCTCAATACTTCTATAAGTAGATTCGCAGATGCTTACGGATTCAGCAACATTAATTTGTGTATAGCCTTTTTCTAAACGTAGTAAACGGATTCTTCGTCCGATTTCCTTTTTCATAAATTTAAGTTTTTTAGGTCACTCAAATTTAACAAAATTGAAGAAAAGCCAAACGGTAAATATTTACGGAATTTCGTTAAAATTTTATTGATGATTTTTTAACAAGGTTTGTTTTTTTTGAAATATTAAAATTTTCACGAAATATTTTGAGTACAATTAAAATTTTAGTTTAACGTTTTTAAAAAACCAATTTATGAAAAAAGTTATTTTCGGACTGGCATTGTTTGCCGGAAGTTTCGCCTTGGCAAACGAATCATTTAATAATGCTTTTGAAATTATTAATGAATCATCAGCTGTAAAAGTAGTATGCAATTGTGAATTGAGCCCTGAGGGTACGTGTATAATTACTGTTTACGGTAATGGATATGGGAATCCACCGACAGGAACTTATACTTATTATAATGTTTCACTTTCTGCATGCAGGCAACTTGCTGCCCAACATGCCGGATGGGATTAATGTTTAAGTCGCCCGCAAGGGCGGCTTTCTAATCATAACTTAATCAATTAAAAATGAAAATAGAATTTTATAGTCTTACACTATTGTTATTTGCAATCACTTTATCTGCACAACAAAATGTGTATGTAGAATACATAGACAAGCAAATTTATAGAAAAGAAACTACGGCCTTTTTAATTGCTAACAGTGCAAGTGCTGTCTATGAAGAAAGACAAAGTAAAGAAAAAGCGAGTAGGGATATAAAAGAAGGAGGAAGTGATGGTAAAGCAGTGGTGCTCATACATGATGCTAAACCCAATAAGTTTTATAAAGTGAAAGATTCTCCTGTTATTTATTATAATGAATACATAATCAAAGAAGAAATACCATATCCTGTATATGATTCTATACCGGCATTCAATTGGGAGTTAATACCGAGTAAAACAGATACCATAAAAGGATATGTTTGCAATCAAGCCAAATTAAAATTTAGAGGGACTAATCTTACTGCTTATTATACGGTAGATATCCCAATTCAATTTGGACCATGGAAATTTGATGGTTTGCCGGGATTGATCCTAAAAATTTCAGATGATGAAAGCCCTAATAAAATATACTGGGAAGCAACAAAAATAATTTACCCACATAAAGAGAAAACTGATTTTTCATTTAATGAGGAAAACTATCAAATGTCTTTAAAGGAATTTAAAATATTGAGTTATAAGATTTACGATGAGCGAAACAAGGAATATATTGAAAGACACGGACAAGGTGCTGTTACAACACAACCTAAAGTAAGAAAACGCCCATATGTAGTGGAAAAAATATATGAATGGGAAAAAGAAGGAGATGTATGGGGTTTCTATGTGGATTATTATAAGAAAATTCCTCCTCGTTAATTTTAAAAAAGATAACCAATTTTAAACACTATATTTTATGAGACTTAAAATTTTTTTATTTGCAGCATCATGTTTTTGCATAATTTATCTTTCCGCTCAGGAAAAATTAAGAGTTGAATACGAAGTTGTTCCTTACTACGAATCGGCAGGAAGAGATGAATCTGACGTTATAATGGTTCCAAGCCTGTTTGAATTAATTTCAATTAAAAATGAATCTCTGTATAGCAACATACCCAGAATAAATAATGCACAAATAGAGATTTCAGCAGATGTTACTGCATTCATGTCTCCTGATGAAAACCCTGTATATAAAAACACAGAAAGTAAAACCTACATTGAAGAAGCGCAAATTGGAGAAAAAACATTTTTGATCAAAGATAACTTACCACAGATTGATTGGAAAATCACAAAGGAAACCAAAGAAATAGCGGGCTTCCCTGTGCTGAAAGCAACAGCAGTTTTAACTGATCCATACAAGACCGAATTAGAAGCATGGTATTCTCCTAAGCTCAGCAGCAAAACCGGTCCGGATAAATTCTGGGGTTTACCTGGGCTTATTTTGGAAATAGAAACCCAAATCAACTACGATGACGGGAGCAAAGAAGGAACTCAATACCTCGTTACCAAAGTCGAAGTTCAAAATTCAAATAAAGAAATTAAAGCTCCTGCCAAAGGAAAAGAAATTACCCAAACAGAATTTACAAAATTAGTAAACGAACATTTTGAAAAGCAAATGGAAATGTTCAATGGTGGCGTAGATAAAGACTAAGCCTGCTTTGCAAACTGTTTAGGAGTGATTCCGTATTTCTTTTGAATGCATTGTAAGCCCTGTCAAAATTTTAGACTCAGATAGTTTCGCCATAGAGAGTGCACTAAAAACAGCAAAAAAATTAATTTACTGCGAGACATATTCTGCTGCAAATAGGATTGAGTTTTTGAAAAAAATCAGCTCACATGACCCAACTTAGTCAGTTTCTGATGGGCAAGGATTTTGATTTTTCTCCCTTCCACTTCGATCAAGTTGTCCGTTTTGAATTCGGAAATCAACCGGATGGCAGATTCGGTTGCGGTCCCGATGAGGTTTGCCATCTCTTCACGCGTCAGTGAAATTTTGATGAATCCGTCTTTGTCGGTTCCCAGTTTCTTTTCAAGCAACAATAAAACCTCCGCCAAACGTTCTCTCACGGTTTTTTGAGCCAGGAAAGTGATGGTTTGGGCAGATTCTCCCAAATCTTCTGAAATTCTTCTCAGAATATCAAAAGCAAGTTTTGGATGATGTTCCAGAACTTTGATGAAAAATTTTTCCGGAATGAAGCAGGCTTCAGTATCTTCCATTGCAGTAGCGGAAGCACCATAAGGTTGTTTTGAAAGAATGGAACGGTAACCGATGATGTCCCCTGTTTTGATAAAACGCAAAATCTGTTCTTTCCCGTTGAATCCCAACTTATACATTTTCGCTGTACCTTTGTCTATGTAGTAAATCCCTTTTGGGGTAGCACTTTCCTCTATGATAGTATCTCCCTTTTTGAAAGAAATGATTTTCTTTTCGTGGCTTAACTCGGCTAATTCATCCTTGGAAAAGTGTTTCAGGATTTCAGGGTTTTCAAATAATGTACAGATGTTATCTACATTTTCTAAAATATCAGACATAGGTAATGACTTAAATCACGTCAAATTTAAGTCAAATCACTTGAAATAGAAAGTAATTTTGCAAATACTATGACAGAAGGTTGTTTTCATTGCGGACAAAGGATAGAAACCGAAGATATTTTCTTTGATGAAAAGCACTTTTGCTGTGCCGGATGTAAAACCGTTTATGAGATATTGAATACTACAGGATTAGATAATTTCTATGCGATGAATCCTGATGC
>CAZKOC010000244.1:0-3588 GCA_964554275.1 uncultured Weeksellaceae bacterium | reverse complement strand
ATTGATTTTAAAGGCGGGAGAAACAATTTGCTCTTGCTTGTTTCCGGAAGCATCTGTACAGATAACTCTTAAATCATACCAAACATCATTCTCTACGTTTTGAATATCTGCTAAAGAGGCTTCATAATAATCTCCAAAACCGGGCATTTGGAAAAATATCGGGTATTGGGCCAATTCCAGTTGCGCCCATTCTTCCTGACCATATACACTGTAATAAACTGCGACGGTATTCCCTTCATTGTAATCATATACAAATGAATCGGGATTAAACTGGAAGTCTCCTGTTGCGAGGCGTAAGGTCCCCTCAGCAGCAGAGGCAAAACGGTCAGTTACTTTTCCTGATGTATCCCGGAACTGTAGCATTTGCAAGGTGGGCGGGCCATCCGTCTCACCGGCGTTGTAAGTTGTGTGAGTTATATTTTTTCCGGCAAGGCCGTCTACTTCTATATTGGTATTGGTAAGTATAATGTCTAACTGGGCGGAAAATGGAAGAGAAAATTCCGTAAAGTCTATAAGGCTGCCTGAGAAAATAATATCCCCGCCCTGCTTTACTTCAACCTCTGTTCCAAAAAAATCGCTTTCTCTTAATTCTCCGTAACGTCCTTTATATTGAATATTAACAGAGTGTGAATCAGTATCAGGCACAATTCGGGTTGCCGTTACAGTGATTGGGGTATTATTTCCCTGCCTTACAGAAATAGCATCGTCCGCGGAGAAAGAAAATCTGGAATGGAATGGTAATGACTGAACCCTGCCTTCATTATAAAGATAATCACTCCACCCCGAAAAGCCAGAACCATATATAATTTCGTGGCTATCGTTTGAAACCAGGGCATTTCCTTTTATAAAAAAAGGGGTATCTCCCCAATCAGGATCCTCATCTATGTAATCAGCAATAGCAGGAAAAACAAGCAACTCAGAAGGATCTTCATCTATAGGATTGTCAAGATAAGCCCTGAACGCTTCTTCGGGGTTTATTGTATTTGCGGGATAGTAGGCATCCCATCCTCCCAACGCAAAATTGTACAGTGTGGACATGGTGGAAAATCCCGGATAAACGCCATCCGATGCTCCCAAAACACTGGCCTGGAACTCCTCTTGATGCAACACCCATCTTTCGGGATCGTTTTCTAATGTAGCCGATTCGGTTATACCATTCAGGGTCTGGTGCTTCGGGAAATAATTTCCTGCCTCAAACCCTACTCCGATTAATGAATTTATCACCACATAACGATCACTTATATTGTTTATGTGAAAATTCCACATAGGGTCTTGTCCACTCACAAGAGTTTCATCTATATAATAACTATAGCTTGACAAAGCATAGCTTGAAGGTAGAAAATGAATAAAACGGTTAAAAAGTATCTGGGAATTATAACCCGTCTCAGCATTATGAATTCCAGGCTCCAGCAGCTCTCCATTTTCATCGTATGCATTGATGATAACATGGTTGACGGCATCTGCTACATTTACATCAACAGTCGTTTCTCCCTGTACACTTTCCTGTTCTTTTATGATTATACTAGCCCTTTGAGAAGCATCTATGAATTGGGCAAAAATATCATAGTCGCCGGGCGGTACATTCAAAGTAATGGGGTTTTCTCCCATCCAAAAACCTAAATTCATATACCCGGATTCATTATATACCATAACAAACCAGGGAGCGTCAAACTGTTCGGGATCAAAAATCAGGTTAAGGTTTAGTGTAACATCATTTACATCGTCTTGTCCTGTTACAGGATTGTTTTCATTGATAAACTGGTTGGATACATGAACTTTTTTGCCTGCCTCATTCAGGACAGTTGTATAATTATTTTTGTCGAAATTAGGCATAGCCTTCCAACCGTTATTTGATGAAATTTTGGTTTGCTCTACAATAATACCCTGAGCGGATAAACTGAAAATAGAAAATAGAAAACCAAAAATTATCAGGTTTTTGAAAAAATTAAAATTCCTCATATTTTAAAGATTATAGTTTCCGCAAGTGTACCCGATATTTTATTGGGATTCAAATAATTATCTCCTCAAAATATCCTCTCACCGGAAAAAAAGAGAATACCTAAAAACTACTCTTTAAAAATCTATTTTACAAAATGCTGATTTTTAATCACTTACAGATTGTCAAACCAATGGTAAATATCTGTCTCTGTAGGAATAGAGAGTTTTTTTCTAATCAGGTATTTCTTGTTTTGAGCAGTTTTAGGCGTGATGTTCCTGTATCTTGTGATGTCCTTTGTGGATATTTTTAATTTTAACAAGGCACAAAACTCTATTTCTGATTGAATAATCTTCGGGTTTGTTTTGAGTAATCTTTGAGTGAATTCCGGGAAAACCTCATCAAAATAAGGCATAAATGCCGGATCTTTCTTTTTTAACATTTCCAGCAATTTGGAATAATCTTCTCCCTTTTGGTTTTCAGGATTCTTCTTCAGATATTCCTGGCTGACCTTCTCCTGTTTTGACAAAATCCTGTTTTTTCTGATGATGAAAAACATAAGTACGGTCATTATTATGAGAGAAAGGGTAAATGCATAGGTGTACCACTGATTGTTCTTTTCTTTCCCGATCAGCAGTTTGTGCAAAGATTTATTCTGATTTTCAGAGACAGCAAGTTTCAGAGAATCTCTTTTTGATTCATATTTTCCCGCTTCCTCATTTAAATTTAGTTTGTAATAGGCTTCAATAATGTTGTTATAAAGTATTTCAACATTGATGTGATTTTTGTACCCCTCAATTTTTTCTGCCTTCTTAAAATATGAAATTGCATTGTTATAATCTCCTATTTTCAATGCTACCTGGCCGAGGGTCGATAAATTAGCAAACTGAATGTCATAACGTTTATCTCCTTTTTCTTTTGAGATAGATAATTCCGCATAATACTTTGCAGAATCCAAAAGGTTCATTTCAGTATAGACACCGGCAAGATTTGAATAATGTACATACAGAAGCTTTTGTTTGTATTCTTCATTGGGAATTTTTTCAAACTCCTTACCAGCCAGCTTAACAAACTTAAGCTTGTTTTTATTGTCGTCTTTCAGCTCATAATAATTGGAATAAGCGACAAACAATTCTGCTTTTACTATAATGGCAAGAGGCTCATTTCCATCTGTTTTATTGATAAGTTTCATCCCTTGTTCCAATTGTAAAAAACCCTTATCAGGCAAACCGCTAAATGAGTAGGCATCAAACAGATAAGATTTTGCCAACGCCTGAAAAACGTACATCCTATGAGATTTTGCCCTTTGGAATAAGGATTCGGCTGTAGTCATCATGTTCTCAAAATCATTGATCATCTTAAAATACGTACACTGCGTAGCCATGGCTCTTAATTCAGCTTCCTGAGCATTCGATTTTTTAGCTTCTTCAACAATTTTGACGGCCTCCTGAAAGGCATCACCTGGTTTTGTTTCAAGTAGCTTATGATTATTTTCTGCTCTCCTTAATAATTCTTTTTGGGCCTCGGTTTGTTGAGGGAATAGAATAATTGTCCCTAGAAGGAATATCGCTAATGTTATAAAATACTTTCTCATAAACCCCGAAAAGTTAAGCAATTTAAGGGTTTTACGTTAAAATATTCAGAAAGCAGGG
>CAZKOC010000243.1:0-3601 GCA_964554275.1 uncultured Weeksellaceae bacterium | reverse complement strand
CCAGTCCAGATTTTGCTTCTTCCAAAGTTTTTACATTGATAGAAGCTCCTTTTCCATGATTTCCGCCCAAAGGCTTTATTACAATCGGAAAACCAATTTTATCTATAGTATTGATTAAATCGTCTTCATCCACGCAAATAGAGCCGGAAGCTATAGGAACAGATGAATTCTCCAGCATTCGTTTGGTGTCTTCCTTGTCGCAGGCAATATCAACGGCAATGTTGCTTGTATTGCAGGTGATGGTTGCCTGAAATCTCATTTGATTGATTCCATAACCTAACTGTACCAGTGAATTTGTCCCTAAACGAATCCAGGGAATATCGCGTGCAACAGCTTCCTCAACAATACTGCCTGTACTTGGCCCTAACCGCACACGTTCCCGGATTTCACGCATTCGTTGTACGTCGGCATCTAAATCATATTGCGTTCCGTCAACCAATGCCTGGGCGATTCTTACGGCTGCTTCGGCCGCATAAAGTCCGACGCTTTCTTCTACATAACTGAAAACCACATTGTAAACACCCGGAGTCTTGGTAACGCGGGTACGCCCAAAACCGGTATCCATTCCCGCAAGAGTCTGTATTTCAAGAGCTATATGCTCTATTACATGCCCCATCCAGGTTCCTTCTTCGATCCGCATAAAAAATCCTCCCCGTACACCTTCAGAACATCTGTGTTCTATAAGAGACGGCATCAGTTTTTCTATGCGTTCCCTGAACCCTTCAATTTTATTAGTAGGAAGTTCTTCTAATTCCTGTAAATCCAAACGCATTTGAATTAGTTTCTTTCTTCTGACACTCCAAATGTTCGGTCCTCTTAACGCCTGAATTTTCAGTATTTCCATAAAGTTATAAGTTTTTTCGTGTTTTTAAAATTTAACAAATGACCAAAGTCATATTTTGATAAAATTAAATCTTTTTTTCAATTAACTAAATTTTATATAAAAAAATCTTAAAAACTTGTTAGTATTATATTGTTAAAGTAAGGTTATGAGGTTTTAAAATTATTCTTAGTTTTGCTTTATGAGTATTAAAGGAAAACTAATCATTATCGGTGGAGCTGTTGATAAAGGCAGTTTTACTGAAGTAAGTTTTGATGAAAATGTAGCCAACAACTTAAATTTTTTTGAAAAAGGAATTCTCAAACGTTTAATCAACGAGTCAAAACATAAAAAAGAATCACGAATAGAGGTAATTACAACTGCATCTACTATACCGTTTGAAGTAGGGGCAGAATATATAAAAGCATTTAATTATCTGGGTGCAACCAATGTAGATGTATTGCATATACAGAAACGTGAACAGGCCATGCAGCCGGAAGTTCTGGATAGGATAAAGAAGGCGGATGTGGTAATGTTCACGGGAGGTGACCAGCTTCGTTTGACTTCTATTTTGGGAGGAACGGAATTTCAGAATATACTTTTGGATAAATACCACAACGAAGACTTCATATATGCCGGAACTTCTGCCGGTGCCGCCGCATCATCAAGCACTATGATTTATCAGGGATCAAGTAAGGAAGCATTGCTTAAAGGCGAAGTTAAAATAACAAGTGGATTAGGTTTCATCGAAAACGTAATCGTAGATACGCATTTTGTACAAAGAGGCAGAATCGGGAGATTGTTTCAGGCGGTTGTAGGAAATCCGAAAGTTTTGGGAATCGGCCTGGGAGAAGATACCGGGCTGCTGATTAAAAAAGGTACCAAAATGGAAGCCATTGGCTCCGGTTTGGTTATTTTGGTTGATGGAAGAGCGATAAAAGACACAAATCTTACGAATGTTTCTTTGGGTGAACCAATCTCTATAAATAATCTGATTGTACATGTCATGAGCCAAAACGATACTTACGATTTGACTACGTCACAATTTATTATCCATAATGAATCCGTACAAGAAGTTGTTGAATAAATGAAACTTATCATACACGGCGGATTCTTTAGCGAATCCCATACCAATCAGGAAACCAAAATCGCCAAACAAAACGCATTAAAAAGAATTGTTTCGGATGCTTATGAATACCTGAAAACCCACTCCGCATTGGAAACTGTAGTTTATGCTGTTTCTTTGCTGGAGGACGATGAATTGTTTAATGCCGGAACCGGTTCTCAAATTCAAAGTGACGGCGAAATCAGAATGAGTGCTTCTTTGATGGATGGAACTACGCAGAAAATGAGTGGTGTCATTAACATTCAAAAAGTAAAAAATCCGATTCAGATAGCAGAAAAATTATTGGACTATGATGACAAAGTTTTAGGTGGTGAAGGTGCTACCAATTTTGCCAGAAAAAACGGATTTGCAGAATTTTCAACTGAAATCCCACAACGGAGAGAAGAATATTTAGCCAAATTAAATTCCACCGGAACCGGAACGGTGGGATGTGTTGCATTGGATGCCAATGGGAAATTAGCTGTCGCAACTTCTACCGGAGGAAAAGGATTTGAGATTCCGGGAAGAATTTCAGACTCTGCAACAGTTGCGGGAAATTATGCCAATCAAAATTGTGCGGTAAGCTGCACGGGAGTAGGAGAAGACATCGTGAGTGGAGCAATCGCTGCGAAAATCGTTGCCAGAGTTACCGATGGATTTGAAATAGATAAAGCATTTTCCAAAACATTTGATGAGCTAAAACCTTTTGATGGATTTGCCGGTGCAATAGCCATCGACAAATCCGGAAATATCTATCATCAGGATTCGCATCCGACAATGGTTTTTGCTTCTTTTGACGGGGAAGATTTTGAGGTTTTTAATTAGGTTAGTTGAAATGAAAATCAATATTTTTATAGTTATAATTTTTAGTTTTCTGTTGTTAGGATGTGAAAAAGAAAAAATAAAACCAAGAGAAATTAATTATGACAAATTTCAGTGGTCAATCACAATTCCCAAAAATTTTGAACCTGTCAGTAAAGAGGATTGGGCTCGGCAGCAGAATAGAGGAATTAAGGCAATAGAAGACGCATATGGTGAGGAAATTGATAATCTGGCTAAAATCATTTTTGTTTTTAAACATGGAAAGCTAAATATTTTTGAAGCTAATTATCAGCCGTTTGATGAAAATATAGATGGCAGTCATGCTGAATCATTTGACAATGTAAATGAAGTTTTAATCGAAACTTTCAGGAGTCAAATACCTGATATAAAGGTCAAAAAACAAAGGTCAGTTAAAATAATAGATGGATTAGCATTCCAAGCTTGTAGAATTGAATTAACATATCCAAATAATGTATTATTTAATTGTGAGATGTATAGTCATCTTTTTAACAAAGAAGAACTCACGGTTAACATAATGTTTACCGATAATGGGGTCGGGAAGGAAATGAGAGAATCTTTATTTTCTTCAAAGTTTAAAAAGTAATTACAGATAATGAAATCCAAAACTCGTACTTCTACTATGATTTATATCAATTTTGTTTTTTATGAAAGTAATTAATTCCCTATTAATCAATTAATTAAACCGGTCATAAATCTCTCATATCCTATTATTGTATTTACCTATTGGAGGTATTAGAACTCTACAATTTACAGCTATACTTTTGCTGTGAATTTAAAACCATTAGAATTATGTCATTAGTAGGAAAAAAAGCCCCACAATTTGTAGCTCCGGC
>CAZKOC010000242.1:0-3603 GCA_964554275.1 uncultured Weeksellaceae bacterium | reverse complement strand
CGGAAGGTTGTACAAATTTTGAATTTTTTAAAATATTTTTCATTTGTTCACCATATGGAAATGCTTTTACAGAGTTGGGCAGATAAGTGTATGCGCTTTCATCTTTCGATATTTTTTTTCCGATTTTGGGTAAAATATTTTTTGAATAAAATCCATACAATTGTTTCATCGGGAAGGATTCGGGCTGTGAAAACTCCAAAATGATGAATTTTCCACCCGGTTTCAGTACACGATAGATTTCATTTAACCCTTTCTCTAACTTTTCAAAATTACGAACCCCAAAAGCAACCGTGATACAATCAAAAGTATCATTTTCAAACGGCATATTTTCCGCATCGCCCTGGATCATTTCAATTTGACTTTCCAGATTTTGTTCTTTGACCTTTTTTCTTCCGACTTCCAACATCCCTGCTGAAAGGTCATATCCTGTAATTTTCGCATCGGTTGCTTTTGCCATTTGTATAGCCAGATCGCCGGTGCCGGTTGCAATATCGAGAATGGCTTTAGGATTAGCTGTTTTTACGGATTTCACGACTTTTTTGCGCCAGCTTACATCTATTCCCATCGACAGGACACGATTCAACAGATCATATTTCTGCGAAATGTTGTCAAACATCTGTTCGACTTGTTCTTTTTTGCTTAAATCGGAATCCGAATACGGTTTTACTGTGCTCATAAGTGCGCAAAGTTAATTATTTTGTAGGAAGATGGAAGCGGGAGAGCAGAAGTTTCAATTATTCGTAATTTTCAAAGTAAAACTGTTTGAAATCTTCTTTGGAGAAAATTTTGGACAAATCTGTTTTTTGCCCTTTTTTCAGGAAAAGTTTTGGATAATCCTGATCTAAATTATAGTAAAAATTTTCAATATATATATCATTTGAGTGAATGATGTTTCCATAGTAAATCTTTTTGTCTATCGTCAAAGTTTGTGAAGTAAAAAGCGAATCTTTGTTTCGTGCGGCACCATACGGCCTTACAAAAATATAATAATCGGCTTGTGTCGGGTTGATAAGCGCATTGTAGCGTGTGATGGTAAATGTTGTGTCGGTTTGTTTTCCGTCCAGGTTAAATTGAAGTTTGTGTTCACCTCCTTTTAATTTAATTTGGGTTATTTGTTTAGGCGCTACCGAATAATCCTGACCGTCAATTTTTAATTTAATCATTTCTTCAGAAGGATTGGCAATTAAATAACTGTCTTTTTTTTCCAAAAAGAATTCATAGACGACATAACAACAAATAACGATTCCGATTGTAATTAATAGACCGATGAGACTTGGGTTCTTTTTCATAGTACAAAGTTATAATCAATCCAGTAATTTATTTAGAAATTGCACAAAGTTTTTCTACTTAATGAAATAGTTGTACATTTGCAGCCGCATACATAATAATCATTAAATAATATTGGAATGTATTTGACAACAGAAAAAAAACAGGAAATTTTTGCAAAACACGGTAAATCTGCAACAGATACCGGTTCTGCCGAAGGCCAAGTTGCCTTATTTACGTATCGTATCAACCACCTTACTGAACACTTGAAAGTGAACAGAAAAGATTTCAACACAGAGAAATCATTGGTGAGATTAGTAGGTAAAAGAAAAAGTTTGTTAGACTACTTGAAGAAAACCGACATCGAAAGATATCGTGCGATCATTGCCGAATTAGGCTTACGTAAGTAATCATTCAGACTACGAAATAAAAGGCAATTGTAAGATTGCCTTTTTTTGTTTTTTAACTGTGAGTGTCATTCTGAATATAGTGTAACGGAATGAAGAATCTTTTTTGTGAGATTCCTTATGTCTCGGAATGACAATTGAAATTAGAAATTATAGAAAGACTATATGAAACCCGGTGGAGCAAACGGCTTCATCAAAGACGAATTAAACAAATTTAGACGAATGATTCCACAAGCAATCAAAGAAACAATTGTCCTTGCAGACGGCAGGGAAATTACAATCGAAACCGGAAAATTAGCCAAACAGGCAGATGGTTCCGTAGTAGTACGTATGGGCGACACGATGCTTTTAGCAACCGTCGTAGCCAACAAACAGGCAAATGAAGGAATAGATTTTCTTCCATTGACTGTAGATTACAGAGAAAAATTTTATTCAGCAGGACGTATCCCAGGAAATTTTTTCAGAAGAGAAGCAAGACCTTCTGATGAAGAAATTCTGACAATGAGATTGGTTGACCGTGTTTTGCGTCCGCTTTTCCCGGATGATTTCCACGCTGAAGTTCAGGTGATGATCGCATTGATTTCATATGACAAAGAAGTGATGCCCGAAGCATTAGCCGGGTTGGCTGCTTCTGCGGCTATCGCTATTACGGATATTCCTTTCAACGGACCTATGTCTGAAGCAAGAGTTATCCGTTTGGATGGTAAATTGATGATCAATCCGAGTTTGGAACAATTGAAACAATCCGATTTGGACATCATGGTAGGGGCAACTAAGGACTCTATCGTAATGGTGGAAGGTGAAATGAAAGAAATTTCCGAAAAAGAAATGCTGGAAGCGATTTCATTTGCACACGAAGAAATCAAAAAACAAATCGAAGCACAGGAAAGACTGGCTGCAAAAGTTGCCAACGTTCTTCCGAAAAGAGAATATTCACACGAAAACCACAATGAAGAAATTCGCGAAAAAGTGTGGGCAGAGTGTTATGATAAAGTATATGAGGTAGCAAAATCTCCCTCTGCCAAAGAAGAAAGAGGAGATAAATTTGCGGCTGTTTTAGAAGAATTCCTTTCTCAATATCCAGAAGAAGAATTGGAAGAGGTAAAACCATTTGCCAAAGTTTATTACCACGATGTGGAAAAAGAAGCGATGCGTCAAATGATTTTGAATGAAAACATCCGTTTGGATGGCCGTGACCCGAAAACCATTCGTCCGATCTGGAGTGAAGTGGATTATTTGCCTGGGGCACACGGTTCAGCGATTTTCACTAGAGGGGAAACGCAATCCTTAACTGCTTTGACTTTGGGTTCATCCAAAGATGCCAACATGATAGACAGCGTAGCTTCACAACACGATGAAAAATTCTTTTTACATTATAATTTCCCGCCGTTTTCTACCGGAGAAGCTCGTCCGTTGAGAGGAACTTCACGCAGAGAAGTAGGTCACGGAAATTTGGCGCAAAGAGCATTGACTTATATTTTGCCGGACGACTACGGTTATACGGTTCGTATCGTTTCCGATATTTTGGAATCAAACGGTTCGTCTTCCATGGCGACAGTTTGTGCCGGATGTTTGGCGTTGATGGATGGTGGTGTGCCAATCAAAAAACCGGTATCCGGAATTGCAATGGGATTGATCACTGATCAAAAATCAGGAAAATTTACAGTTCTTTCCGATATATTGGGTGATGAAGACCACTTGGGAGATATGGACTTCAAAGTAACCGGAACCAAAGACGGAATCACAGCATGCCAGATGGACATCAAAATCCAGGGATTGACCATGGACATCATGGAGCAGGCATTGGAGCAGGCACGCGAAGGCCGCTTGCATATTTTGGGTGAAATGATGAAAACACTATCTGAACCACGTGCTCAATTGAAACCAAATGCACCGAAATTGGTTATAGTTGAAATTCCGAAAGAATTCA
>CAZKOC010000241.1:0-3638 GCA_964554275.1 uncultured Weeksellaceae bacterium | reverse complement strand
TAAAATTAAGATGTGCAAACCTAGTTTATGAGAGCGATTGATTATCAAAATGTAAGGGTAAAAGCGCAGATGCCGAAGAAATTACCAAAACAGAATCAGAAGCATTGTGTAATAAAATTTCAAGAGGCTGATTTTGCAGTGCTTCATATTCCAATAGCGTCTGACGGCAAAGTCCGCAGGGCGAAACATCTTTATCCGTATCCAAAACGGAAATAGCTAATTTTATTTTGCTGAGATCGGGAAAGTTGGAATGGACATATGAAAGTAATGTTCTTTCTGCACAAATTCCAACAGGATAAGAAGCATTTTCCTGATTGTTTCCGGTTAAAATTTCTCCGTTTTCAAGTAAGATTGCAGCTCCCACTCTAAAATTGGAATAAGGCGCATAAGCTTTTTCGGCAGCGTTTTTTGATAATTCGATTAAATTTTTATTCTGATCGGATAATTCATCCAAATTATTAAATTTTTGATATTCAAATTGATAGGTTTTCTTCTCCATAAATTTCTTCTAAAAGGGTAGGCAATTTAGAAATTATTATTAACTTTTGAATCCAAAACCAATTTAAATGTTAGTAAAAGTCTTCGGAAGCGCTATCTATGGTGTTTCAGCCAAAACCATTACAATTGAAGTAAATGTTGATACCGGAATCGGCTATTTTTTGGTCGGATTGCCGGACAGTGCGATTAAAGAAAGTAACTTCCGAATCGGAACAGCCTTACAGAATATTGGCTATAAAATCCCGGGGAAAAAAATTACAATCAATATGGCGCCTGCCGATTTGCAGAAAGAAGGATCTGCCTATGACCTGACCATTGCTATGGGGATTTTGGCTGCTTCTGAACAAATCAGATCTGAAGGGATTTCGGATTATCTGATTATGGGAGAGCTGGCACTGGATGGAATGCTTCGTCCGATAAAAGGCGTTTTGCCGATTGCAGTACAGGCGCGTGACGAGGGTTTCAAAGGCTTCATCTTGCCAAGGCAAAATGCAAAAGAGGCAGCAATCGTAAGTGATTTGGAAGTAATTGCCGTGGAAAATATTTCGGAAGTAATTGATTTTTTTAACGAAGAAAAAATTATTGAGCCCATGCAGGTAGATATTGAAAGAGAATTTTACGCGCAACTGAATTCGTTTCCTTTTGATTTTGCCGATGTGAAAGGTCAGGAAAATGTAAAGCGTGCGCTTGAAATAGCTGCAGCCGGAGGACACAATATTATTTTGATAGGTCCGCCGGGAAGCGGTAAAACGATGCTGGCTAAAAGGATTCCTTCTATTTTACCACCACTGTCGATTCAGGAAGCGCTGGAAACGACAAAGATTCACAGTGTTGCGGGTAAATTAGGTGAAGTTTCATCACTGATGACTGTCCGTCCGTTTTTGTCACCACATCACACGATATCAAATGTTGGTTTGGTAGGCGGCGGGAGTTATCCGCAACCGGGAGAAATTTCCCTTGCTCACAACGGTGTTTTGTTTTTGGACGAACTGCCCGAATTTCAACGAACAGTTTTAGAAGTGATGCGTCAACCGTTGGAAGACAGGGAAGTGACCATTTCAAGAGCAAAATTTACAGTAACTTATCCATCAAGTTTTATGCTGGTGGCATCGATGAATCCAAGTCCGAGCGGATATTTCCCAGATGATCCGAAAAATACCTCTTCGCAGATGGAAATGCAGCGTTATATGAATAAAATTTCCGGACCACTGCTCGACAGGATTGATTTACATATTGAGGTCAACCCGGTTCCGTTTGACGATTTGTCCGCGGAACGAAATGGTGAAAAGAGCATTGACATTCGCAAACGGGTGGAGAAGGCGAGAAAAATCCAGACGGAAAGGTATCAGGGTTTGAAAAAAGTACATTACAATGCGCAAATCGGGCCGAAACAATTAGATAAATTTTGTGCGTTGGATGAAGCAAGCAAAAAGCTGATAAAAATAGCAATGGAAAGGTTAAATCTTTCCGCCAGAGCTTATGACAGGATTTTGCGCGTGGCCAGGACAATTGCCGATCTGGAAGAAAGTGAGGCGTTACAATCCTCCCACATCGCGGAAGCTATTCAGTACCGAAGCCTCGACAGAGAAGGGTGGGGTATTTAAGTTGAAATTATATTTTATTTTAACCAGGTTATTGCGGCTTGAACAACTGTATCTTCAGTCAGGTAGAAAAAAGCATCATTACTGTCAACCACGACATCTGGCTTTACGGATTCGGGCAGGATTTTTTTGTTTTTATCTCCAATGTATGCAGTGGAAATCAGATAATAGCTCTCATCATTATTGAAAACAAAACCATTGGTTGAATTTGCAAGTCCAGCAGAATTTTCGCCAAATAATTTCGCCTGTTCGTGCTGACTAAAAACTACCGCAACCCCTTCTCCTGAGCTTGCAGTTCCAGGGCCGATAAGCACGGCAACTTTTATGGGTTTTAGCATAGGTATTTTGTTGTTAATTGCCGCTTGTTTTTCACCATCAATTGTAAAGTAGCCGTCTATAAATGCCGCTTCATCCATTGCATTCCCATCTCTGTCTATATAATAACTTACAATCCCATCAGGAAAAAACATGGCAAGTCCGGCAAGCATAGGACGAATGTTCCCGCCACCGTTTAACCTCAAATCCAGAATCCATCCTTTGGGATTTTCTTTATTTAATGCGATTACCGCGTCATAAATCCAATTGGCGTAAGTATTGATATCCTCCTGTTTTCCGGCACCCATATAAGGAATGCTGATGTAGGCAAATTCTTCAATCATTTGAGAATGTATTCTCGGTCCCTTCGCCCAGGCAGCTTTTATGGAATCTGAATATCTGGCCATCAGCTCATCATTCGGAAGCCTGTACTCATCATTGTATTGGTAATAAGCAGCATGTTTATCTCCCAGCGTATTGAAAGCGATTTTTAAAGCCTCAAATGTCTCTGATTTGCTTTTTGCAGATTTAGCCCGGTCATAAACTTTTTGCTCAATATCATCCCATTTAATTTGGTTGCCATAAAGGGAATGCTTCTTTAAAACAAGAAGACTGCTGTCAATATGGTTTTTTATTGAATCAGCCATTTGCCCTTGAGTATTTTGGGAAACCAATAACAACGAGCTGATTAATAAGGTATAAATTAAAGTTTTCATCTGTACTTTTAGTTTAGTGAATTCGAAGATAAGAAATGAAAGATAATCTATCAATAAAAAAATCCTGGTAAACATATGTTTACCAGGATTTTTAAAAGTTTTTGAATTTATTTCTTTTTGTATATTTCTTCTGCCAGTTTAACAGCTTTGTAGGCATCAACCACACCACCTGTAACGGAATATTCTGTCAATTGCGGATCTGTATTTACAGATTGCATGATGATTTCTTTCACTTCAAGAGCTGTAAGTTTCGGATAATGCGACCAAACCAATGCCGCAACGCCGGCAGTAACCGGTGAGGCCATGCTGGTTCCGTCTTCAGCCTTGTATTTATCATGTGGAACAGTAGATAGGATATTTGCTCCCGGCGCAAATACATCAACCGATTTTTTGCCATAATTGGAGAAAGTCGCTTTCAGCATTAACGGGTCTTCAGTGGAAGCTCCAACAGTTAATAATGCTTTTACTACCTGGTTTCCTTTGTCATCAAAATTGGTCGGATAATGAA
>CAZKOC010000240.1:0-3645 GCA_964554275.1 uncultured Weeksellaceae bacterium | reverse complement strand
GGTCTCCGCTGACAGGGTCTTTGGTGTAGCTCAATCTTATATTTCCCAGGTGATCGGTGTAGTTGTAAACATAATTGAATATGTAGTTGGTACCGCCTCCTATTGACTGGTCACCCGGTGTGGCGCTTACATAGCCTTCCGATGTCGGGAAGAAATTATCCATCAACACATCTGAAACACCCTGAAAACAAAAATCAGTTTTCAGACGATTTAAAGAAATAAAATCAGAAGAACCAATGCTAAGATTGGTTCTTCTTTCTAATTCTATACTTTCTAATCTACTTAAAATCAATTTTATTTATTCTTTAAAAATTCACATCAACATATTTGATACGTTACCCCTTACCCTTCTGAAACTTCCACTTCTATAATAAGGTTAGGATCACTCATTATTTCTTTCAAAATATTCCCCTCCTTTATTATAATATAGTTGGTAGATTTATTTTCTTGTATTTTTTTTAATATAATCCCGTTAAGTTCTATAAGGGACTTGCCTCCAAAATAATTAGGTAAGTTGAAATTCGTTTCCACACAATTATCTTTTTGAGGATTATCCGACTTTCTTATTAAATAAATTATAAACTCATTTTCATCAATACTTTCACATGCAATTGTATCAAAAAAATACATAAAATCAACTCTGTTATCCTTATTTGTATTTACCACATATAATAAATTATCTGTGGTTTCTATAACATAATATAAATTATAACTATTAGATTCATCCAATTCCTTTAATAATACAATAGCAATTTCTATTGCCGCTTCTTTATCCAAAGATTCATCTCCTTTACTGTCATTTATTTTATGACACGAAAATAATGTTACTAATGATAGAGTTATGATCTTGAGCATACTAGTCTTTTGTTAATGTTTTAAGATTTAAGCTTCCCTGTGTTATTGCTCCTAAATTTCTTTTACTTCCTGTGATTTTAAAATTCTTATTATAAGAACCTTTATAATTCCATAAAGTCATAGAGCCATTATTTGGGGCATGTAACACATAACTTTTATGATTGGATCCATTCTGATACCTAATAGCAGCATCAACATGAAAATCTCCTTGCCCATATCCATTACTAGGACTGTTAGTATTTTTATGAGAATGTATCATAAATTTGAAAGTATCGCTATTATGAGTTCCAAGAAAATCAAATTCTGTATATGCATCTGTATGAGAAGTAGTCACTGTAAACGACCAACCATTATCTCCTTTAAAGCCTGCCAATCCCCATTCAACATTTGAATTCTTTGCCGCAAATGTAAACACATTAAGTGCATCTTGAGCATTTGTAGTGTCTGCCCTAGTAGGTTCTTTTTCTGTCTTTTCACCTTTCCCAATCTTAAAATTAGCAAGATATTCACCTCTCATAGGTCCGGAACTTAAATCTCCAATTAAAGAACTATCGCTAGCTTTTTCTTTTTGTACAGTGACACTTTTGCTTTTATCCACAGAGCCATCATCATTGGAAGCGTATAAAGTATCTGATTTATCATCGGTTTCTTTGATTAATTTTACTTCTCCATTTTTCTTTAATTGATAATCATTCATAGGAGCCATTCCATCCGGGTCAATGAAAAATACAGGATTATTAAAAGCATAATTATAAGGAGAATGACTTCTCATTTGTTCTGCCAGCGGATCCATATTCATCCATCTACCAATCGTAGGATCATAATTCCTTGCGCCGTAGTCGTACCAGTTCAGCCCCAGCTCATCTTGGTATTCTTTTCCGTTGTATTTATAGTTATAATCAGTTTTATATACATACCCGGGCCTTGCCATATTCTCTTCTTCCTCCACGAGCTGGTACTTCTGTTTTGGACCTGTTGCGTACACGGAGTGTTTGAGCCCGAACGGGTAGTAGTGGTTCTCCTCCATGATTTCAAGGTCTCCGCTGACAGGGTCTTTGGTGTAGCTCAATCTTATATTTCCCAGGTGATCGGTGTAGTTGTAAACATAATTGAATATGTAGTTGGTACCGCCTCCTATTGACTGGTCACCCGGTGTGGCGCTTACATAGCCTTCCGATGTCGGGAAGAAATTATCCATCAACACATCTGAAACACCCTGAAAAGAAAAATCCGTTTTCAGAAGATTTAAAGAAATAAAAGAAGAAGAAACAACCCTAATATTGTTTCTTTTTTCTTCTGCCATATTTTCTAAATTACTTAAAATCAATTTTCTTTTTCTTTTAAATTACCATATCAACATATGTGATACATTACCCCTTTCCTACGTTACCCCATTACCAACATTACCTTTTATAAAAACAATCAATTTTTCTATCATCATTCATTGGAAATAATTTGTTTGATTTCATAAGAAATACATCATAATTTTTTTCAGTATCTGTAGCTTGATTGTGAATTTTAAAAGACCCGAATCCCAAACTATCATCTTTTATTGTTTCATTAAATCTATCAGAGAAAAAAAACAAAGTATCTTTATTTTTCCTCCAAAAACCCTTTATTTGGTCATTATAATGTGGTGATTTTTGATAAAAAAAGCTAGAATCTTTTAGTATTGTTATTTTTGTTTCTGGAAGGCCATGTAAATAACAGGAACTATAAAAAACAATTTCATTATTATTTTTAAATATTTCCTTGCTACAACTTATTAAACAACAAGAAATTAATATACTGAATGTTTTAAATATTTTTATCATTGACTAATATTTTGACCGGGATAATAAGTTCTACCATTTACTCTAAATGCTGTATTTATAGAATTTGCAAAATTTTGTAATGCTTGTACATTATTATTTTGTACCGCTTTTTTAAAACCAGGATTTCTTATTGAAACAGAATTAATATTTGATACACTATTATTAATTTTGTCATACATCGCCGGTAATTGATTAATACTATTATAATTTTCAGAGGCACCAAAAAGGTTTCCTCTCTTGTATGCTTCAAGTTCATCATATTTATCATAGAATAACGTTCCTGTTCCTAAATAAGTATGATTTTTAAAAATGGAACCAACACTAGTTTCTCCTGTTTCAAATTGATATGCATGCTTAAGTTCATGGGCAAATAAACCAAGGCTAGTTCCTGAAGAAACTTTGATTTCTGCTCTCCCATTATTAAAATTAAAACCAAAGGAATTGGTGGTTTCTCTATTTCCCATCATGTCTGTCCGAGTACTGCCGCCAGAAACAACATCATAAACTTGATCTGAGGCTTCCAAGGTTGCTATTTCTCCTCTTACTCCTTCTAATTCTGTATTATTTGCTTCAAGATTACTGATTGCTCTATTCCATCTTGCAATTTGCCTATCGCTTCCTCCAGCTTCTATTTTAGACTGATAATTTGCTATTTTTTCATTATTTGATCCTTGTCTACTATTAATATCTGCTATTAACTTATTGACCCATGTCCATGCATCCTCTGTAAATTCATTACCATCCATATCGATATTTTTAACGGGGTTGTTTCCGGCATAGTGATAGGGAGAATGCTTGTAATACTTTTCGGCAGCATTATCAATTCCAAACCATCTACCAAGTGCAGCATCATAATTCCTTGCCCCATAATCATACATATTAAGCCCCAACTCATCTTGGTATTCCTTGCCGTTGTATTTATAGTTATACTCCGTTTTATATACATACCCGGGCCTTGCCATATTCTCTTCTTCCT
>CAZKOC010000239.1:0-3651 GCA_964554275.1 uncultured Weeksellaceae bacterium | reverse complement strand
ATTATTTAATTTTCAAATTATTTATATTTGTGAAATGACAATTCAAGAAATTCAAGATGAAATCATAGATGAATTTTCCTTTTTTGAAAACTGGGAACAACGCTATGAGTATTTAATAGAGTTGGGTAAAAGCCTCAAAGCCATTCCTGAAGAAAAGAAATCTGAAGACAAAATCATCAGGGGCTGTCAGTCAACTGTTTGGTTAGATGCTAAAATGGATGGAGATAAAATAGTTTTTGAGGCGGATAGTGACGCGATTTTGCCTAAAGGCCTGGCCGCTTTACTAGTCCGGATGTACAACGATCAAACGCCTGAAGACATTTTGAATTCGGAAACGGGTTTCATTGAAAAAATAGGGTTGCAGGAATTTCTTTCTCCTACGAGAGCAAATGGTCTTCTGGCAATGATCAAACAGTTCAAATTTTATGCAATTGCCTTTAGGGCAAAAAACAAATCATAATATTATCTATGGAAGGATTTTCAATGTTTCAGGCTTTTATTTATCTTTTAGCGGCCATTGTTTGCGTACCTATCGCCAAACGTTCAGGTCTTGGTTCTGTTTTAGGATATTTAATTGCGGGAGTTCTAATCGGTCCGTTTGTATTGGGGCCTTATCTGGGTTTGAGCTCAGGGGACCACGTAGAAGACATTATGCATACAGCCGAATTTGGTGTGGTGATGATGCTTTTTCTTGTAGGACTTGAATTAGACCCCAAAGAATTCTGGAAAATGAGAAAAAAAATTGTGGGGATCGGAAGCATCCAGTTATTTGGAACCATTCTTCTCATAATACCCATTTGTTTTCATTTCCTGAATTTAAGTTTCGGAACAGCTGTCGCGATTGGATGTGCTGTGGCGATGTCTTCCACCGCAATCATTTTACAAACCCTTTCTGAGAAAGGACTGACCAAAACACCTAGCGGAGAAGCGAGTTTTTCCGTGCTTCTGTTTCAGGATATTATGGTGATCCCCATCTTAGCTATATTACCATTATTGGCTGTAAATGCAACGATTGTAACAGAACATGCACATGATACACTACTAGACGGAGCTCCGGGCTGGATGAAAACTTTAGCCATTTTATCCGCCATAGGGATTATCTTTTTCGTAGGGAATTATATTGTCAATCCCTTCTTTAAATACATTGCCCGGCTTCAGGTAAGAGAATTGTTTACGTCTTTTGCCCTCATGCTTGTCATTGGCGTTTCCGTATTGATGACTTATGTAGGGTTAAGCCCTGCGCTTGGTACATTTATGGCTGGTGTTGCATTGGCAAACAGTCAGTACAAACATCAGCTGGAAAGCGATATTGAACCTTTTAAAGCATTATTGCTGGGCTTATTTTTCATTGCGGTTGGTTCAACCATTAATTTCAATTTAATTATAAACGAACCCTTAACTATCCTTTTCATGACATTGGGAATTATGGCAATTAAAGGATTTGCCTTATTAATTGCAGGATGGGTTTTCAAATTGAAATTAAATCAAAACATCCTTTTTGTATTGTTATTATCACAAATCGGTGAATTTGCTTTTGTGATTTTGAACCTTACCAATCAGCTGCAATTAATTCCGAAACAATGGCATGATTTACTTTTGGCAACAACGGCCGTAACGATGACACTTACTCCTATTTTACTCATGATCAATGAAAAGTGGATCGCTCCTATGATTGGAATGCGTAAGGGAAATTTCGTCGATGAAATTGAGTATGACTTGCCCAAATCTCATAAAAAGATAATCATCGCCGGCTATGGCGATTTTGGAAATACCATTGGAAGAATTGTAAAATTTTGTGGTTTTCAGGCAACGGTTTTGGACAATGACAGTGACCGTGTGAATTTACTGAGAAAGATGGGGTTTAAAGTTTACTATGGTGACGCTACGAATCTGAATATGCTCCGTGCCGCAAAAGCTGATGAAGCTGACATTTTAGTTGCGGCCATCGACCCTCCTGAAATCAACAGGAAATTAATTGAAACAGCCAAAGTACATTTCCCCAACCTTAAGATTCTGGTAAGAGCAAGAAACCGTTTTGATGCTTACGAATTTATCAACGAAGGTTTTGATAAAGTTTACAGAGAAACCTTCTATACTGCATTGCAGGCAGGAGTTGACTGTTTGGAACTGTTGGGTGTTCCACGGGAAGATGCCGTGAGGCAGGGAGAGATTTTTAAAGTGGCGGAAAAAGCTTCGTTGAAAAGATTGTCTAAACACTCTCATAACTTAGAAGAATACATTACCGTTTCCAAAGAAGAAATAGAAAAAGTAAGGGCTTTGCTGAATGAAGGAATGAACCTTGATTATGTTGAAGATGTAATAGAAGAAGAAAAAGGAGAAGAAGAATGAAAAAAGACAGTCCATATCGGGTTTTGATAATGCGCCTCAGTTCATTGGGAGATGTAGCAATGACTATTCCCGTAGTGAATGAATTCATCAAACAAAACCCTTACGTGAAAATCACTTTTCTTTCTCGTGAAAAATTCAAACCCCTTTTCGCTGACTCACCCAACGTGGATTTTTTTGTTGCGGATCCGGAAGGAAAGCACAAGGGTGTCTGGGGGCTTTACCGGCTATATAAAGAACTTAGAGAGCTGGATATTTATGCCATTGCAGATTTACACAATGTACTGCGTACAAAGATCCTAAGGAAGTTTTTCTCTTCACATCCTATCAAATTCGCCGTTCTGGACAAGGGCCGTGAAGAAAGAAAAGCACTTATACGTAAAGAAAATAAAATCAGAAAACCATTAAAACCCATGACGGAACGGTATGCTGACGTTTTCCATGAATTGGGATTCGATTTTGAACTTACACATAAATTACCGGAAAATACTACCGAAAAAGAAAACGCTGTAGGAATAGCTCCTTTTGCCATGTATGAAGGTAAAATGTATCCTCTAGGACAAATGCGTTCTGTCGCGCTGAAAATAGCCGAGAACGGTATAAAAGTTTATTTGTTCGGAGGAAAAAACGAAGCGGAAGAATTGGAAAGTTGGGAAAAGCTGAACCCAAATATCATTTCTACTGCAGGAAAATATGATTTGAAAGGGGAATTGGAATTAATTAAAAAGCTAAAACTAATGGTTTCCATGGATTCTGCCAACATGCATTTGGCTTCTCTGGTTGGGGTCCGGGTAATCTCAATA
This sequence comes from uncultured Weeksellaceae bacterium, assembly GCA_964554275.1. Classification (GTDB taxonomy): domain Bacteria; phylum Bacteroidota; class Bacteroidia; order Flavobacteriales; family Weeksellaceae; genus Moheibacter. The sequence goes on along the minus strand of CAZKOC010000239.1, from coordinate 502 downwards.
TGGGGAAATACACATCCTTATACTGGATTTTTGGGTTACGGTCAATCTATGGATGATGTAATCCAGGATGAAACCTTAACAATCAGGCCCACATCTGTTTTTGGAAAGGAGGCTGCGGGAGCGAAAAAGATTAATTATTTCGAAAAAATCTCACCGGAAATTATCATTGAAAGAATACAGTCTGCACTGTTTTAAATTGGCAAGCCGCTTTCGATCCGTTCATCAATGGCTGCAAACACGCCGAATCCTTTCAAAATGACAATGATTCCAAAAATCAAAAGGATGAAACCAATGGTTTTCTTAAGGTAAAAAATTCTGCGCATCGTAAAGCTCTCTTTTACTTTTTGAGCCAGGAAAATTTTCAGTAAATCAATGCAGAAAAATGTCGTGAGCACAATACCCATATAGAGCAAAGTATCTTTTTCCCGTGGATATTGAATAACGACTGTGCTCACAATGAAAAACCAAAAGACAATCACACCGATATTGAGAATGTTGAGCA
>CAZKOC010000238.1:0-3665 GCA_964554275.1 uncultured Weeksellaceae bacterium | reverse complement strand
TTTTTTCATTATAATTTTTTGTTTGTGTGTTAATTGGGCTAAATTAGCAAAAATTTAATATCAATTTATGAAAAAATTAAATAATCTGACACACATTTTTATTTTTTTAGCTCTATTTTCCACGCTCTTGACAAGTTGTGGAACCGAAGAAGACCTGGGAGACGAATCGCTTGAATTGACTTTGAGCGCTCCTTCTGTAGTTATAGGGAATTCTATTTCCTTTAATGTATCTTCTAGCATAGCGGGCGATGTAAGCGCTCAGGCTGTATTCTTTGTTAACGACACTCAAATTACGGGAAATTCATTTATTCCCACCGAAGTGAATGACACCAATGAAGTATATGCCACTTACAACGGAAAAACAACCAGCGTAAAAACTTTTGCTTCTACTGAAGTCGCTCAAGGTGTTTATACCCAAAAGGTACTCGTAGAAGATTATACCGGAACATGGTGTGGTTGGTGCCCAAGGATGACTTCCATTTTACGTTATCTGACTGATTACAGCGACAGGGTTATTCCTATTGCCATACATACACAAGGAACACCTACAGACCCATGGTTGTATGAATACGCAGCAGACATGCAGAGTCCGTCGGTTTACAATACGGGAGGCGCTCCGGCCGGGCAATATAACAGAATCCATAAATTGATTACATTTCAGGATGAATATCCATGCCCAAATACACGTAATATTTATTATCCTCAACTAGATGGATTCCTAAACAATGTTGCTCCACTTGGGCTAGCTATTAATTCTTCTTTAAGCGGAAACAGCCTATCCATTAATATAAAAGTTGGATTTGCAACAGACAATATCACAAATGCCCGTCTTGTTGTTAATTTAACTGAAGATGATATAATTTATCAGCAGGCAAACTACTATGTTGGAAATACTACATGTGATCCTGAATATAACTATGGTAATATGCCTAATCCTATACTCGGTTTCCATCACGAACATGTATTGTTGAAATCATATACCGACATTTACGGAGACCCAATCCCTGCAAACAACATAACAGAAGGAGGGATTTGGTCAAGAGATTTCAATGTTAGCTTACCTAGCAACGTAACAAATCCTGCTAACTTAAAAATCGTTGCATTTATTCTTGGAAATGGCAGCACAGTGAGCAGCCGTGAAGTGCTCAATGTACAAAGTGCAAAAGTAGGTACAAATCAAGGCTTTGATTAATCCATATAAAAATATATATAATGCCAACAAAAAAGTCCCGAATCCGGGACTTTTTTTATTCTTGTATGAGTTTGAATTCTTATAAAATACCTCTGATGATCGAAATTGTTTTTTCCAGATCTTCACGGTTAACATTCAGATGCGGACGGAAACGAATGGTTCTTTCGCCACATGACAAAAGTATCAATTTGTTTTCCATTGCTTTTTTGATGATGTCATTTCTTTCAGCATCCGAAGGTAAATCAAATGCTAAAAACAATCCCATTCCACGTACATTGGAAACATTGTCAAATTCCGATTCCAATTTTTGCAGTTCTGATTTCAGAAACGCTCCCTGAACTCTCACATTTTCCAACAAATTTTCCCGTTCGATTACTTCCAGGATCAATTTGAAACGAAGCATATCTATATAATTTCCTCCGAAAGTGGAATTGATTCTGCTTGATTCCTGAAATACATTGTTAGGAACCTGATCTAATTTTTCTTTATTGGCCAGCATCCCGCAAACCTGAGTTTTCTTTCCAAAAGAAATAATGTCGGGAATGACATCATAATTCTGGTATCCCCACATTTTTCCGGTCAAGCCAATCCCGGTTTGTACTTCATCCAAAATAAACAGAATCTCATTTTCATCACAGATTCTTCTCAGTTCTTTAAAGAATTCATTTCTGAAATAATTATCTCCGCCTTCTGCCTGAATCGTTTCAATGATCAAACAAGCAATTTCGTTCGGATTGTTTTTCAATGCCGTTTCAATCTGTTCAATTGCAATTTTCTCTTGTTCTATGGTTTTTGCAAGTGTTTCTTCCGTTTCCGGGAAATACATTTTCGGGTTTACGATTCTCGGCCAATTGAACTTAGGGAAATACATGTATTTTCGCGGGTCTTTTGTATTGGTCAAAGTCAACGTATAGCCTGAACGGCCATGAAATGCCTGCTGGAAATGAATTACGCCACCTGCTTCTTTATCAATTCCTTTTGATTTATTTAATCTTGTTTTCCAGTCAAAAGCCGCCTTCAAAGCATTTTCAACAGCCAAAGTCCCTCCCTCTACAAAAAAAGCATATTGCAACTCGTTGGGAATAGCGACGCGCCCGAAAGTATCTACAAAGTCCGCATATTGTTCTGTATATACATCTGAGACAGTTGGTTTATTGATGGCCATTCTGCCTAAAAACTCTATATTTTTAACCAAATGCGGATGATTATAACCGATAGAAGCCGACGCAAACATGCTGAACATATCCAGGTATTCATCTCCATTTTCATCTACGATATAAGAGCCGTGAGATTTTTCAATATCCATAATCATCGGATAACCATCTGCCAGTATATGTTTGCCTAATCTGTCGTGTACAGTCATTGTTTCTAATTCCATTTTTATTTTATATTTGATTTTGCGAATTGCAAACTTAATGATTTAATGTAGAATGTACAAAGTATTAAGTCCTATGTAAACAGGATTCCGGATTTATAGAAATCGATTAGTTTGAATTTTCATCTTAAATTTCTTGTTACCTGGTATCTGATACTTATTACTTTTTAAGAAAGTCTTTAATCATCATCTGATTGGCCGCCATTTTTTTATACATCTTTCTGGCTTCTTCTGCTGGCGAACCAAAATAAGCTTTTCCGGCATCCAAATCATGGCCAACCCCCGATTGCGCCATCACAACCGCGCCTTTATGAATGGTTATTCCGCTTTTCACACCTACCTGCCCCCAAAGCGTAACATCGTCTTCTACAATCACACATCCTGCAACTCCTACCTGTGATGCAAACAAACATCTTTTTCCAATGATTGTATCGTGACCTATTTGAATCAAATTATCTAATTTGGTTCCCGCCCCAATAATTGTAGAAGCAGTAACACCTCTGTCTATGGTACAGTTGGCTCCAATTTCCACATCATCTTCAATCACTACATTACCTACCGATTTCAATTTATCATAACCTTCAGCACGTTTTTTGTAGTAAAATCCGTCACCTCCGATCCGGGTTCCCGCATGGATGATCACATTGTTGCCAACCACACAGTTATCACCAATAGAAACATTGGCATGAATCAAACACTCCTTTCCAATTTCAACATTATTTCCAATAAATACATTGGGCTGTAAATGCGTTCCTTCCCCAATTTTTGCCGTATGTGAAACGGCTTGATGAGAACCTTGAAAAGAATTGAAATGCTGGCCGATTTTCACAAAATCCCGAAACGGGTCATCAGAAATCAGCAAAGCCTTACCTTCCGGGCAATCCACTTCTTTGTTGATCAAAACTATTGTCGCCGCACTTTGCAACGCTTTGTCATAATATTTCGGATGATCAACAAATACGATATCGCCCTTTTCTACCCTGTGAATTTCATTAATTCCTTCGACCGGAAAATCTTCATCACCTGCATATTTCGCATTTATGATTTCAGCAATTTCTTTGAGTAAATAGATTCTTGGGAACTTCATTTATTAAGAAT
>CAZKOC010000237.1:0-3674 GCA_964554275.1 uncultured Weeksellaceae bacterium | reverse complement strand
GTACGCCAAATTGGCAAAGGAATTCCCCAATAACGTGAGCGGGAAAGATTCCAGTCATTGGCATTTTCCAGCCAGTTCCCGAAACGCCCTTCTCCGGTTGCTTTGGGTTTCCAGTTGATGGTTTTGTTAAGTTCCGTCATCCGCTTGCGAACCGAAGTGATTTTGATAAACCATGAATCCAACGGATAATACAAAACTGGTTTGTCGGTTCGCCAGCAATGCGGATAATTGTGTTTGTATTTTTCGACTTTGAAAGCCTTGTTTTCTTCTTTCAGTTTGATTGAAATTTCAATATCAACTGAGCGTTCGGGCGCAGTTCCGTCTTCGTAATATTCATTCTTGACATATTTTCCACCAAAATCATCAGGCAATTGTTTTACAAATTTCCCCTGCAAGTCCACCAATGGGACAGGATTGCCGTTTTCGTCCAAAACCAGCATCGGTGGAACTCCGTGCTCTTTGGCAACTTTGGCATCGTCCGCACCAAAAGTCGGTGCGGTATGAACGATTCCTGTACCGTCTTCGGTGGTTACAAAATCTCCATCGATGACCTGAAATGCTTTGTCGGCATCTTCAAACGGCAATGCCCATGGTAATAATTGTTCGTATCTGATTCCAACAAAATCAGAACCCTTGAATGTTTCGATGATTTGATAGGGTATTTTTTTGTCACCTTCCTTGAAATTTTCAAAGTCGGAAGGTTCATTTGATTCAAAATAATTTTTCCCGAAAACAGAATTCAAAAGTGGTTTTCCTAAAATTACTTTCTGCGGCCGGAATGTATATTGGTTAAAAGTTTCAACCAATACATATTCGATTTTCTTCCCAACGGTCAAAGCCGTATTGGAAGGTAAAGTCCAGGGTGTGGTCGTCCACGCCAGGAAATAAATATCTCCCTCAATTCCTTTCAGGAAATCTGAAGAATCTTTTATAGCTTTGAATTGCGCTACAACAGTCGTGTCTGTTACATCACGGTAGGTTCCAGGCATATTCAATTCGTGCGAAGAAAGTCCCGTCCCGGCTTTTGGTGAATAAGGCTGGATGGTATAACCCTTATAGATTAATCCTTTATCATAAATCTGTTTCAGCAGCCACCAAACCGATTCCATGTATTTGGGTTCGTAAGTCACATAAGGATCTTTCAAATCAACCCAATAACCCATCTTTTCAGTCAGGTCATTCCAAATATCAGTGTAGCGCATTACCGCTTCACGACAGGCTTTGTTATAATCTTCCACCGATATTTTCTTGCCGATATCTTCTTTCGTAATGCCCAATTCTTTTTCAACCCCCAATTCAACCGGAAGCCCATGGGTATCCCAACCGGCTTTACGGTGAACCTGTTTTCCTTTCAAAGTCTGGTAACGGCAAAAAATATCTTTGATCGCACGTCCCATAACGTGGTGAATTCCGGGCATTCCGTTTGCTGAGGGAGGACCTTCATAAAAAACAAAATTCTCCTGTCCTTCCCGGGTTGAAACGCTTTTTTCAAAAATTTGATTTTGGTTCCAATCGGTTAAAACTTCTTCGGCTAATTTTACTAAATCTAACTGTTTGTATTCTTTAAATTTCTCGCTCATAATTTTCACATACAATGTATTATGTACAAAGTATTAAGTCCCTAAACCATTTAATTTTTAAGGATTTGCGAAGATACGAAAAGTTAAAAAATTATGGATTTAAAATAATAAAAACCTTTTAATGATTTTCGTCTCGTGTTAAATAATTTTGGTTGGATGCCGGAAGTTGGGAGCAGGATGTGAGAATTTCAATTGTAATGCGGGACTGTACTGAATTTTGCGAAGGGATTTCCTGAGTTACATAAATTAATTTTGAGTTTCTAAATTTGAATTTCTAATCAACAAAAATCTTTTAAACATAAAAAAACCTATCAACATTCCTATAGAATTCAGAATTATATCATCAATTTCACCATAACCTCTTCCAGTGAGATATTGAATTAACTCCATACAAGATATACATATCAAGAAAATGGGCGCCAATACATTTAATTGCTTAAACTTTTTAAAAGAAATCCCTAAAAAGCCAAAGGGGATAAACAAAATTATGTTACAAACAATATTAATGAAAAATTTATAAGAGATGATATCTTTTTTTAAAAAAATATTGATTGATTGAAAAGGCATATACCGAAACGGTTTCATTTCTCCCGGTTGCCTTTTAAAACCAAAAAGCATCAAATAAATTAAAAACAGGGCATAAAGGATTATAAAAGCAGAATATATTTTTTTCACATCAGTAATCTGAAAATTTAGATTTCTTCCCGTGAAAACTGGGTATAATTTCTCCATTTCTCAAGCAATTCCATCATATCTTTCGGGATGGGCGCTTCGAAAAACAACCGTTCACCCGTAACCGGATGGTCAAACCCTAAGGTTTTGGCATGCAATGCCTGACGTGGGCAAATCTTGAAACAATTCTCCACAAATTGTTTGTACCTGGAAAAAGTAGTTCCTTTCAAAACAGCATTTCCGCCATAACGTTCATCGTTGAAAAGCGGATGGCCGATGTATTTGAAGTGCGCCCGAATCTGGTGTGTACGCCCGGTTTCCAATTTACATTCAACCAAAGTAACGTATAGAAATTTCTCTAATGTCCTATAGTGTGTAATAGCGGGCTTCCCCACACTTCCATCAGGAAAAACAGCCATTTGCATACGGTCTCTCAAATGACGTCCTATGTGACCTTCAATGGTTCCTGAGTCTTCCTCCAAGCTTCCCCAAACCAATGCATCGTAAAGACGATCGGTACTCCTTGCCTTGAATTGTCCGGAAAGACTTTGCATCGCCTGTTCGGTTTTGGCAATGACCAAAAGCCCGCTTGTGTCCTTATCAATCCTATGAACCAGTCCCGGCCGTTCCAGTTCGGCAGTCATTGACGGCAAATTATCAAAATGATATTTCAGTGCATTGACCAATGTTCCGGTGTAATTCCCGTGTCCGGGATGAACCACCATTCCCGCTTCTTTGTTGATGACGACTACAGAATCGTCTTCATAAATAATATTGATAGGAATATTTTCCGCAATGACATCAAGAATTCGTGGCGGCTCATCCATCACGACTTTGATCTCATCGCCCGGTTTCACTCTGTAATTGGATTTAACAGGAATTCCATTCACCCAGATTTGCCCATTGTCTGCCGCCTGCTGAATTTTATTCCGGGTGGAATTTTCGATGAAATTCATCAGGTATTTATCGACACGGAGCGGCTCCTGTCCTTTGTCCGCTTTGAACGAATATTGCTCAAACCATTCTTTTTCCTGGTCGAAATCTTCTGAATCGGAAGTCATAACAATTATTTAAATTCGACTCCTTCCTGTTGTTTTTCAGGCTGTTTGTTCGGGGTGGGAATTACAGGTTCTTTGGCATTTTGGTTTGTATTATCCCTAGTTCCTGCTCTTTGCAGCTCTTCTGCATATTTTGCTGCAGATATAGAATCATTATCACTATAATTCCTATATTGTCTGTCTAAATCTTTGACGAAATTATGGAGGTCTTTCGGCTCCATTTCAGAAACCCATAAATCTACAGGCAATCCCTGGTCATAATTATCTCCTTGTATAGGGTACTGATAAAAAACTTTCAATTTAAGGCTATCGGTAACAGCACCCTGAAAAGCAATTCTTCCTACTTCGAAGCGGTTTGCAAGAA
>CAZKOC010000236.1:0-3683 GCA_964554275.1 uncultured Weeksellaceae bacterium | reverse complement strand
TGGAAAAAACGGAAATCAACGAAATCAAGTACTATAATTACACGGAATTGTTTGGCAGGTTTCTCACATTGGGGTTGATTCTTCTTTTTGCCGAGCTTATTTTGCGTCAAACATTATTTAAAGAACTAACTTGATGGACTGGGGAAAATTTGAAAATATCGCCTGGCTTGTTTTCCTTTTGCTTTTCATCGGATTGGCAATTAGCCTTTACCGATGGAGAATTAAAACTAAACAGGATTTTGCGGACTCGAACCTCCTCCATCATATATTCCCCGAAATTTCTAAAAACCGTTTTTGGTTTAAAACAATTTTAACTTCATTTGGAATTTTCTTTTTGGTTTTAGCCCTTATGGATCCATTGTTCGGAGAGGAAGAAGTAAAGGTAAAACGAGAGGGAATCGACATTATTTATGCCCTGGATTTATCCAACAGCATGGACACGCAGGATATTGCGCCAAGTCGCTTGGATAAAGCCAAGAAAATCATTTCGGAATCTATACAAAGACTAGGCGGAGACCGTGTCGGATTAATTGTTTTTGCAGCTGATGCTTATGTAATTTCTCCTTTGACAAATGATTACGGCGCTATTCAGTCTTACATAAACAGCGCGGAAACAAACCTGATTTCACAACAGGGAACTAACTTTGCCGATGTTTTGCTTAAATCTTCTGAATTATTCGAAGGCGCTCCCACCACCGGGAAATTATTGGTAATTCTTTCAGACGGTGAAGACAACGAATCGAGCATCTCAAAAGCTATTGATTTAGCAAAAAACAACAATATTCATATTGCAACCCTGGGCATCGGCACTAAACCTGGAGGCCCAATCCCCGTACAAATTGGCGGTTTCGAAGAATACAAAATGAACCGCTATGGTGAAACTGTCATTTCAAAATTGGACGAATCCTCTATGAAATCTCTGGCAGGATCTTCTTCCGGGATCTATATTCGTATCAATCAAACCCAGGCAGGATTAGATGATTTACACCGCTATTTGAACAGTTTGGAGAAAAACGTTCAGGATACTGCCATGCGCAAAGACAAAAAACACACCTTTCAGTGGTTTTTAGCAATAGGTTTACTGCTGATTTTTATAGATACTTTAACAACTGAACATAAACTTTTTAACAACAAAAAGCGATAGTTTTGCTACGTCTATGCCTATGGTAAAAAATATACTGTTTTTCTTTTTAATAGCTGCTTATGGTATTTCTGTTTCTGCGCAATCGGAAGCAAAAGATTATATCATTGGCGGAAATCAGCTATACAATCAAAAAGATTTCGCAAAAGCCGAATTACAGTATAAGCAGGCATTGTCCAAAGATGCCAATTCCATCAAGGGAAATTACAATTTAGGAAATACGCTTTATCAACAACAAAAATATGATGAATCGCGGGCGCATTATGATAAAATAATCAAGCACGGTAATTCTACAAAATCTGATAAACATAAAGCTTTTCACAACATCGGAAAAACCTATCTGGATGAAAATAACGCGGAAAAAGCCGTTCAAAACTTTAAAGAAGCGTTAAAATTAAATCCTTACGATGAACAAACCCGTTACAATTACGCATTAGCGAGAAAAATGCTTGAAGAGCAAAAAAAACAGGGTCAGCAACAAAAAGGAGATTCACAAAAAGACCAACAGGAAAATAAAGGAAAAGAAAATCAGGAAAATCAGAAATCGGGAGAAGAAAATAATTCCGGACAACAAGAAAAAAACAAAGGAAACCAACAAAATAAAGGACAACAAGGCAACGAAAAGGGAGAAGGAAACCAACCTCAGGATCAACAAATCACAAAAGGTTCAGACGGAAAAGGACAGGAATCTCCCAACGCGATAAATAATGAGCACCAGGACGGTGTGTTGAAAGCGCTTGAACAACAAGAGCAGGAAACGCTCAAAAAAATAATCAGTCAAAAAGCCAAAAAGGTTAGAACAAATACGGAAAAAGATTGGTAATGATGAAGAATAATAATTATTTCCTTTTTTTAATCTTTATCTCCTCCACTTTATGGGGGCAGGAAATCTCATTTACTGCACGGGCAAACAAAACAGAAGTTTCCGTAAACGAACGGTTTTCCATTCAATTTGTGCTGAGTTCTAATGAAAGAAACCTCCGGATAGACCAACCCATAAAGCTCCCCGATTTTGGTGGACTGCATCAATTGGCAGAATCACAGCAAAGCAATTTCCAGATTGTAAACGGTCAGATTCTTAATCAATCCGGGCTTGAAGTAATTTTGGTTGCCGACAAAGAAGGTGAATACACAATCGGTCCAGCGAGCCTTGTCATTGATGGAAAACGATACAAAACCAAATCCATTACCATTTCTGTAAAACAGGGCTTAAAACCAAAGGTAAAGCCCAATCAGCGTCTGCAGGGGGCTTTCCTGACTACGGAAGTTTCCGAAGAAAATCCTTTTGTGAACCAAGAAATTGTTTTGGTTGTAAAACTCTATGCGCGCGATTATTCCATTCTGAATCGAATCAGGAATTACAATGAACCCGATTTCGCCAATTTGGTAGCAAAATTTGTGAGTGAAAAAACAGATGACAACATACGGCAAGAGATTGTGAACGGACAAACTTATGTTTCTCAAGAACTTGCACGTTATATCTTATTCCCTCAAAAACCTGGGAATTTGGAAATCGATCCATTTGCCATTGAAGTGATTATTTCCGGATATTATGGCTCCGAAGCGGTTCAATTAACTTCACAACCCATTTCACTCAGAGTAAGAAATCTTCCTGCCGATAGGCCTAAGAATTACAGTGGTGCGGTAGGAAATTATAAGTTAAATGCCTCTCTTTCCAAAGACAAGGTCAAGGCGAATGAAGCAGTGAATCTAGAAGTTGAAATCATCGGTTCCGGAAACCTGAACACATTAAAAACACCAAAAGTTGAACTTTCAGAAACCATAGAAACTTACACCCCAAAACGCAGGGATGCGTTTGAAACAAGACCGACGGGAATGAAAGGAAAGGTGGTGGAAAACCATGTTCTGGTCCCGCAATATGGAGGAGACTATGCCATTGGGCCGGTACGGTTTAGCTATTTTGACCCGAAAGAAGAAAAATACGTCACCTTAGCCACCCAGGCTATGAAGTTGAAGGTAGATGGTCCGGAACCTCCGAAAAACACGCAATCTCAGGAGGACAGTTTGGCAAATCAGGAATTGATTACAGACCATCAGAGAAAAGACTCCACAGTACTCGGAAAAATATTTGTTCCGGAAAAACTCAATGAGGTAAAAGAAAAAGTTGTTACCTCGGTTTCAAAAAATAATAGCTGGATTTGGATTATCATTGCTTTGATTTGTGGATTATTTATCTTTTTATTTGTAAGAAAAAGGCGAAACGATACTGAAAACAAAACGGTTTCCGACAAAAAATTAAAAAACGGATTCAAGGCAGAAATTAAATCTAAACTGAATCAGCTCAAATTACTTGCAAAAGAAAATAATTCGGGAGACTTCTATTCTTTACAGGAAGAAATTTTGACACAGATCGGAATGAAATTCACACAAACAAATTTGTCCGATTTTACAGAAAATCATGTTTCTTCTAAGCTTTCCGTTCTATTTTCTGAAGAATTAGCCAAAAACTGGAAAAACCTGTTGCTAGAAAGCAAACAGGCCAAATATGCCAACCTTGCCACAAACATCAATTTAGAACAAA
>CAZKOC010000235.1:0-3704 GCA_964554275.1 uncultured Weeksellaceae bacterium | reverse complement strand
ATTTGGAATTAAATCTATAATTTAAATTTGCCTGAAAATCATAATAAATCGGGTTAAAATCGCTTTCTCCGTCTAATGTATTCAAGACCAGATTTCTGTTTTGGTAACGTGCACCGGCGATCATGGAAAACTTATTGTTTTTGGAAGCGCCGCCAACGGTAAGCGCTCCACCCATCAAGCTTGCTTCCAGGGCAGCTTCAAATTTTTTTGGTCTTTTATAAATGATATCCAAAACACTCGACATCTTATCTCCGTATTTGGCTTCCCAGCCACCGGCAGAAAAATTCACGGCTTGTGTCATATAAGGATTCACAAATCCCAAACCTTCCTGTTCTCCGGAACGGATAAGTTGTGGTTTGTAAACTTCGATTCCGTTTACATAAATTAAATTTTCATCATAGTTACCACCACGAACCATATATTGGGAGCTTAATTCAGAGTTTGAACTAACTGAAGGTAAGCTTTTTAACATTTCCGTGACACCGCCGGTTAACCCAACGATAGTTTCCATTTCTTCCGGTTTGAATGAAATGCTCGTAAGGGGTTTTTCCTTTCGGGATTGAAAAATTATAGCTTCGATTAATTCCACGCCAGCTATTTCTCCAGGGGCAAGCAGTACATTGATTTCGTATGTTTCACCGGAAGTTAAAGTGATGTTTTCGGTGTAAGTCATGCGGCCCTCCTGTTCGAATTTGATTTGCACATCAGTATCGGAAGGGATTTCAATCGAAAATTCTCCATTTCCGTTTGTGTAAGTTGTATTAATTCCGTCAGTAACCGATACGTCCATTAGCGGAAATTGTGTCTCGTCTATGATTTTTCCGGTAACTGTAGCCTGTCCGTTCGCAAAGCCGATTAATAAAATTGCAAATAAAAAGGTGCTAAGAACCTTTGCTGAAATTTGCGGTATAAGTTGCTGTATTGTTTTTTTCATCCCAAACTTTTAATTCTAGTTGATGTTTTCCACTGGTAATTCCTTCCTTGTTCAGATCAATGGTCAGGCTTTTGGATTTCTGGTCATAGTTGGTCAGAACCCATTTTCCGTCTATGTATGCCGCAAATCCTTTTATGCCCGACTGACTGTCGCTTACCGTAAAACGAACTACGCCGTTGGAAGCCGTAAATGTACTATTTTCTTTGATATTGACAGGATTTATTGAAGGTTTTGTATTATCAATTCCCACGGAAAAAACACCAAAGTCTCTTGCTTCGCCTATTACTTTACCATTCCTGTATTCTGCCGTTATATATTCGGTTTTCCATGCGCCTTTTATCTGGTATTCACGAATGAGTATGGCTTTGTCCAACTGGGCTGCAGGGATTCCTTCGGCCTCTATGGCAATAGTGTAGTAAGAATGAACGGGAACATTCCAGTCATGAACATAGTGTTTGCCTTTGTCAGTCTTTTTGTGGGTAAAATTCAGATCTTCGTAAATTGTTCCTTCAGGCATTACAATTTCAAATCCGTCTTTTTTGAAATGGTTTTCTTTGTTCCAGTAAAAAATATTTTCACCTTCTGTTTTTCCGGAATCGGCAGGAGGTGTTTTTCCGGATAATTTATATTTTGCTTCTTTTTTATTTCCGGCATAATCAAGTACTTCAATTCTGACTGCATATTCTTTGCCTTTCTCTAAATCGATGATCCCATTATTTTTTACATTAGAAAACATTTGCAACGGGTTTCCGTCCGATAAAAAAAGCTGATAAACCCAACTGTTGTTTTTCATCCGATCTTCATAATCCACCAGGCAATTGATGGCCCGGGTAGTGGAAAAATTCAATCTTTCAGCAGTATATGTGAAATGAGGTTCATCATTTACAAAAACATTAATTTGGTAAATTCCATTAAGATTTTCTGCGCCGTTGTGTTTATCATAAGCTTTGATTCCCAATCCTACTTTTCCTGATGCAGAAACAGTTGTTCCACCTGTAACAACCTGACGTGTTGTTTTTCCGCTCACATCACCATTGATCGGATAAATGTAAAGCCCGTTGATGAGCGGTGCGCTTGTGTCGGGAATATCAAACCCAAAAAGAAATGGATTGATGGGCTCTTCGGTTTTGGTGTCACGGATTTCGAAATGAAGATGCGGTCCGGCAGACCCTCCTGAATTTCCGGAGAGTGCAATAACATCACCCGATTTTACAATTAATTCATCTTTTTTCGGATAAATTTCTACCGTGAATTCTTCATTTTTATATTGATAATCACGTGTGTATTTTTCAATTATATCATTAAATTTTTGCAAATGTCCGTAAACCGAAGTGTAGCCATTCGGATGGTCGATGTAAATGGCATTTCCGTATCCGCGCGGAGAAACATTGATCCTGGAAACATATCCGTCGCCAACCGCATAAACATTGTAGCCTTCTTTCTGATTGGTTTTTATATCTATTCCGCTGTGAAAATGATTGTTGCGTAATTCGGCAAAATTTCCCGCCAAATAGTTGGTTATCCCCAAAGGATTCCTGAATTCATTTTTCGGATATTCTTTTTTAGAAACAGACTTATCTTCAGGAACTTGTGCGCAAACTTGCAGGTTCAGAGAAATTAAAACCAGTAAAATCACTTTTTTCATTTTCGGAATAAATTTGAACAAAAATATAAAATCCAAAATTAGCCGTTGAAGTACATTGAAATAAATGTGAAAATCAGGGTTGGACTATGGTAAAAAAAAGTTAACTTTGCATTAATAAGTTAGAACTAATTAAGTTCTCTTACAAATGAATCAAAGTGAATCAAATTTTATAAAACTTGAGAAAAAGCTCCATCAGTTGTTGGATGCGTATAAAGATATTAAGAAAGAAAAAAATTCACTAAAAGAAGAGATAGAGGCATTAAAACACAGTTTAAAAGAATCAAGAATAGAATCTGCCCGGTTGAAGGATGACAATGAAAGATTGAAAGTCGCCAATGCTATGTTAGGCGAAAGTGAACACCGGAGATTAATGAAATTGAGAGTCAATCGGCTCATAAAAGAGTTAGATGTATGTATGGCTCAAATAAAAAACAGTAAAGGATGAGCAGCTTAAAAGTGAAAATCAACATAGCAGGAAGGCAGTATCCTTTATCCATTAATGCCGATGAAGAAGAAGCAGTGAGAAATGCAGGAAAAGAAATTAATACATTGATCAAAGAATTTGAAGAACGTTATGCGGTAACGGATAAACAAGATGCACTTTCTATGGTCGCTTTGCAAATGGCTTCAAAATACCATTTGCTCAAGCAGTCGGGCGCAGGCTCAGATGAAGTATTAAACGACAGAATGATGAAACTCACAGAATTTATTGAAAGAGAATTGAATAATTAAAAACAAGACGCTCAGCTGTTTAAATACAGTAAAAAATATTTATCCTACATTAGTTCTAACATTTTTGGTAAACTCAACACTAGTTTTGTTACCGAGTGAAAGTCGCCCGGAAAGCAGGCCGCAACAACGAAAGTTGTTCAAATTAATTGACAGCGGATTCTTGACTGGCGGAATAACTCAAAGCCTGTTTTTAGGGGTTTACTCAAAACTATATAGACTGATGTAGGATTTTTTTGTGAAATAAATTTAAAGTTAAATAGTAATGGAGACTATCAGCATAATAATAGGAATTGTAGCATTGCTCGTCGGAGCAGCGATAGGATATTTTTTATCGAAAAAATCAGTTGATCAGCAAAATCAGATATTGGTTGACACGGCAACCAGCAAAGCAAA
>CAZKOC010000234.1:0-3714 GCA_964554275.1 uncultured Weeksellaceae bacterium | reverse complement strand
AACTTCTGCGTTTCGTCCATTTTACTTTTATTTGGTATATAAAAAGCTAATGTAACAAATTCATCTATGAATTTAAAATTTATAAGCCTACTTTCTGAATTTCTGCTATCTTCGTCCTTGAAATTGATTGCTTATGATTATTTATAACGTTACCATAAATGTCGATGAAAGTATTGAAACTGAATGGTTGAACTGGATGCGTAAAATTCATATTCCTGAAGTGATGAATACAGGCAAATTCATTTCATGCAGATTTTCTAAACTGACTTCACACAAAGAAGAAGGTAGCCGGAATTATTCCGCTCAATATACCTGTCATTCCAAAAAAGAATTACAGGATTATCAGGAAAATTATGCAAAGGAATTACAGCAAAAATCAATGGAAAGATTTGCAGATAAAATGATTGCTTTCCGTACCGAATTAGATGTGATTGAGGATTTTTATTCGGTATTGAGCTAGACTTTCTAAGTCTTTATCTTGATTATAAAACCTCTTGATTCAAAGGAATCCGAGTTAATTTCTATCTCAGGTTTCTCTTGATTCTGATTGACCCAGTTTTCAACTTTTAATTTATTTTCAGGTGAATTTATCACTTTCAAATCAAAGCTTGCGGGAAATAAATCGTCGGCAAAAAAAACAGCATTATTACCAAATTCCTTCTTTGCTATTTCTGTGGCCATTTCTTTTGAAGTAAAATGAATGTTTTCTTTTCCAAAATTGTTCTCAAGATCATTTTTCAATTGATTAAGGTCTTCATTTGAAATTGATTCGTTCAGATAAACTGAAAAAGTTAGTGAATCAATAATTACTTCATATTTCAAGGCATATTCCGAAGATTTATAGAGGATGAGATTTTCATTTTGGAATTCCATTTTCTCAAAAAAAGCTTGTTTCGTGTCTCTAAATGACATTTCAGAATTTTGGAATTCATTCAAATTTAAATTCTGATCAAGTGCATATTCATAAAACTCTAAATTGATGCTATCAGAATCAGTCAATAAGTTTTTAGTGTTTTCATATATTTTTGTAATGAATTGGTTTTTAGAATGTTTTAATGGCCTCCATTCAATGATTTGGCAGAAGGAGCAGACAGAAAGTGAGTAAATGAATATGAAAAATAATGATTTCATCTATTTATTGTTTAGCTAATTTTTCCAAAGCATACTGAATCATCTTGTCGATACTTTTATAAGAATCCTTGCTGAATTCACCCAAAGGGCGGTTGGCAACTATGCAATTGACTGAAAGAGCATCGTGCCCCATCATTTTTGACAATCCGTAAATACCTGAAGTTTCCATCTCGAAATTGGTAATTCGCAGCCCTTTGTATTCAAATCCGGCTAAAATTTCATTGATGTCCGAAGGGTTGGGCTCTAACCGTAAAAATCTTCCCTGCGGACCATAAAAGCCAAGCGCCGTAGCAGTGATACCTGTCTTTGTTTTGTCCGATGATAATTTTTCCAGAAGTTCTGAGGATCCCTTTACAATATAAGGAATGGCCTTGGCCTCATCCCAATTGGAATGCTCATAAAATGCTTCTTCCATGTCTAAATCCCGGATCATTAAAGAATCTTCGTAGAAATGCAGTAATCCGTCAAATCCCAATCCATGCGAACTCAACACATAGCTGTCAACAGGGATATCGGCATGTAGGGCCCCTGAAGTCCCAAAGCGTACAAATTGTAATTTACGGAATTCCGGTTTGATCTGACCTGTTTTTAAATCAATATTTGCCAATGCATCCAATTCACTGAAGACAATGTCGATATTATCGGTTCCCATCCCTGTTGAAATGACTGTAATCCTTTTTCCGTTCAGGCTTCCGGTGTGGGTTACAATTTCTCTTTTCCGGGTTTTGAATTCGATTTCGTCAAAGTAATTGGAAACTTTTTCTACGCGGTCAGGGTCACCTACCGTGATGACTAAATCGGCCAATTGTTCAGGGAAAATATTACAGTGATAAACACTTCCGTCAGGATTTAAGATAAGTTCAGATGCTGCTTTACTCATAATATCATTTTCAATTGTCAAACCTACATAAATTTTTTAATCCATGATTAATTTATATCAAGTTGAAAAGTTATTGAGTCCTATTTCTAAATCCATCCCGAACTTAAATTAAGATAAAATCATTAAATAAGTTAGCTTTGTCTAACAAATAATTTATATTTGCATAAAAATTCCTCGATGTTCCAAGACATACTTGATTATTTTGAAAGCATTTCTCCCATTTTGGCGGCTTTGTATGCTACACTTTTTACCTGGGGAGTAACTGCTTTGGGCGCATCGTTTGTTTTCTTTTTCAAAACCATGAACAGGGTTTTGCTCGACGGTATGCTGGGTTTTACCGGTGGTGTGATGATTGCCGCAAGTTACTGGAGTTTGCTTGCTCCGGCGATCGATATGAGTACAGGGGAAGGTATCATGAAAATCGTTCCGGTAGCGGTCGGATTTATTTTGGGTGCAATGTTTTTGTTTGGATTAGACAAATTATTACCTCATTTACACATTAATTTCAAACAGCCTGAAGGAACCAAATCACCCTGGCAACGTACAACTTTATTGACTTTGGCCATAACGATTCACAATATCCCTGAAGGTCTGGCGGTGGGTGTTCTGTTTGGCGGAGTCGCTGCAGGAATTCCGGAGGCAACGATTGCAGGCGCCGTAACATTGGCAATTGGGATTGGGATACAGAATTTCCCTGAAGGAATCGCAGTTGCCATGCCACTTAGAAGAATGGGGCTTTCCCGCAGGAAAAGTTTTATGTATGGCCAGGCGTCGGCTGTGGTTGAACCTATTTTTGGTGTGCTGGGCGCGTTGGCGGTTACCTTTTTTACTCCGATTTTGCCTTATGCATTGGCGTTTGCTGCAGCGGCAATGATCTATGTGGTAATTGAAGAGGTAGTGCCTGAAACACAACAAAGCGGAAATACAGATATCGCGACTTTAGGATTTGTCGCAGGGTTTGTCGTGATGATGAGCCTGGATGTTTTATTGGGATAACTAAAGTATAAAATAACAGAATAGAGAATATTTTCAATCAGTCAATCAATCTAATCTTCATACAATTCCAATGGCAATCCATCCGGATCTGAGAAAAAAGTGAACCTCTTTCCGGTAAATTCATCAAAGCGGATAGGTTCTGTGATTATGTTTTTTGAATTCAAAAATTCAATTTCTTTTTCTAAATTTTCCACATCAAATGCCAGATGACGAAGTCCTGCCGCTTCCGGCTGTGAGGTTCTTTCCGGCGGATTGGGAAATGAAAACAATTCGATGATGTAATTCCCATTCAAAGCCAAATCCAATTTGTAAGATTTTTGTTCTTCACGATAAACTTCCCGAATAATTTCCAGCCCTAAAATTTCTGTATAGAATTTCTTGGAAACTTCATAATCTGAACAAATGATAGCGATGTGGTGGATGGAATTCAAATTCATGTTTCAAGTTCAGAGTTTAATGTTTTTTGAACAACAAAACAATTTTCTTTCCCCCTGTTACAATTAAAACAGCAACCAAACCTGCAATTAATCCAAGAAGAATTTCTTTAAGAATTGCCGGAACCTGTGGGAGAAAATGATGAAAATAATCAACATTGTGAGCGAAAATTCCTCCGGAAACCAAAATCAAAGCTAAAGTTCCTACAATTGCTAAAAGTTTAATGATCAGAGGCAAAGCTTTTACCAATCCGTTTCCAAATACCGATAAGA
>CAZKOC010000233.1:0-3719 GCA_964554275.1 uncultured Weeksellaceae bacterium | reverse complement strand
AGAATAACCGGAATCCCCCGGCTGGTTAATTGCATCAATATCTGTCCAGTTGATTAATGTAAAAGGGATCATGTTCATGGTTTTTCAATTATCAATTATTCTCTGTGGGCATCGTTAAAGCTCATCATCCAGTTGATGCCAAATTTATCGGTAAGCATGCCGAAATAATCACCCCAAAAGGTATTCTCCAAAGGCATTGTTATTTGTCCGCCTTCTGCCAGAGAATTAAATAATTTATCGGCTTCTTCTTTACTATCAGCCGAGATGGAAACTGAAAAATTATTTCCCTGTACAAAGGTAGGAGCCCAGTCCCCGCCACAATCACTTCCCATGAGTATAGATTTCCCTATTGGTAATGAAACATGCATAATCTTGTTTTTATCTGATTCAGGAACTTTATAATCCTCGCTCTCGGGCATTTCTCCAAATCGCCCGATGTAATTAAATTCTCCGCCAAATACGGATTTATAAAAATTAAACGCTTCTTCGCAGTTGCCGTTGAAATTTAAATAAGTGTTGGTTGTTGCCATTTGTTTTTTATTTAATTAAGAATTAAAATTAATTTTCCATTAGCTGATAAGGCTCTTATATTTTTCTTTATTATCTATAATCATCCAGATGTTTATTAAAAACATAACGCCGGCAATCGCCAATCCTTCAGGCATATAAATTGCGTTGTGCAAGATGATACCTACCATTACAGGCAAAATGACGATGGCTCCCAACGCTCTTGTTCTGGGGATGATGAACAGCAGTCCGCCTGTTAATTCTATGAACCCTACCAAGGGCATGAGCCATTTGATAGTTCCGAAAGCTTCTCCTACTTTTAGTATTTCGCCCTCCAACGGAGGAACGGGCATGTAGTGTAAGAATTTGTCTAATCCGGCATTCATAAACATTAAACCGAATAATAAGCAGAGTATAAATTTTACGATTTTCATATATAATTAATTTAGAATTTGATTGATTTAATTTTCCAGTTGATTTTTAAGGTTTTGCAATCCTTCTTCAAAATCTTTGTCCATGTTGAAAAACAAATTCATGAAATTCCACGGATAGGGGGAAGTTCCTTTGACTTTCCATTTTACTAAAGTCTGGTTATCACCTTGAGGAGTTGTGGTAATAATAGATTTTGCGGCCTCCATGGTTTCGTCAAAAAATAAATCCGATTTCATGTTGGAACCGTCCAATTCAGTAATCACTTGTTTTCCTTTTCCAACCATCCATTTTTCGCTTTCCCATTTATAGGCAAATCCAATAGTGCCGTCTGTTCCATCATAAGAAGTTTTCATGTTGGGATCCATTTGGTGCCAGGTTCCGTATTCTTCTTGATTTTTTAAGTACTTGATGTAGTCATAAACTTCTTTTTGAGGTTTGTTGATGACAATTTCACTTTTCCCGCCAAATTCTTTGGGTGCAAACAATGCTACAATAAGGATCAGAGCTACAAATGCAAGGATTCCGATTAAGATTTTTTTCAAGATTTTCATAGTTTTTATTTTTTGTGATGAATAAATGTAGATAAAAATTAATTACATATTTAAAACGGTAACTAGTTTTAAATGAATCAAAATTAGATTTATACAGAATAATTTAAAGTGGTACGTTTTGCTAAATAATGGGGTAATTTGCGCCAAATTTTTAACTTTGATAAAAATTGGATTCTGATGAAACTGACAGTTTTAGTGACTAAAAACCATCGTTTACTGAGCCTGGTAGCGGCTGTTGATATGTTTGAAACGGTAAACCGTTATCTTGAAGAAAGCGGTAAACCAAGGATGTTTGACATTAATTTTATAGGAATTGATAAATCTTCGACCTTACCTGACAATCTTAAATCACTGCCTTATTCTGCTGTTTTATCTGTAAAAGAAAAAAGTGATTTGATATTTGTTCCTGCATTTGGAAATGCAGATATGGTAAATAATATAGAACAAAACAAGGTTTTCATTCCTTTTCTCATTTCACAATATCAGCAGGGATCATCATTGATAAGTTTATGCACGGGTTCGTTTTTATTAGGAGCTTCAGGGTTATTGAACGGAAAATCCGCTACTACCCATGTGGAAGCAACCGATAAATTTGCGCAGGCCTTTCCGGAAGTGAATTTACAACCTCATGCTATTGTAACCGAGAGTGAAAATATTTTCACAAGTGGCGGAGCGACGAGTAGTTTCCATCTGAAACTTTACCTGATTCAGAAATTTTGTGGTCGGGAAATTGCGATTCGTGCCGCAAAGAATTTCGCGATTGACCTTGACAGAAATAATCAGTTGTATTTTGATCAGTTCAAACCCGACTTGGCAGATAGTGATGAGCTGGTTCGCGCGGTCCAACTTTTTATCAACGAACGTTATTCGGAAATCAAAAATGTGGAAGAAGCTTTGGAAGAAGTACCTTCAAGCAGAAGAAATATCATTCGCAGATTTAAACAGGCAACGGGAATCACCCCCATTCGTTATTTGCAGAAAACCAAGATAGAAGCTGCTAAAAATTTATTGGAAACAACAAATAAAGACATTTTGGATGTGATGGTTTCATCCGGATATAACGATATGAAAAACTTCCGTCAACTTTTCAAAACCTTTACAGGACTGACACCTAGAAGCTATAGAGAGAAGTATGGGATGAGGTTGGGTTAAAACTGCTCAAACCTGAAATTCTCACCTAAATAAACACGACGAACATCTTTGTCATTGGCAAGTTCTTCTGGCGTTCCTTCTTTGAGGATCTTTCCTTCGAACATAATGTATGTTTTATCGGTAATTGCCAAAGTCTGCGAAACATTGTGGTCGGTAATGAGAATTCCAATGTTTTTATGCTTTAACGAACGAACAATTTTCTGGATGTCTTCTACCGCGATCGGGTCAACTCCTGCAAAAGGCTCATCCAACAAAATGAACTTAGGCTCTGTAGCGAGACAACGTGCAATTTCAGTACGTCTTCTTTCTCCTCCGGAAAGCAAATCCCCGCGGTTTTTACGAACGTGTTCCAGGCTGAATTCTTCAATCAGTTCATCGGTTTTCTTTTGTTGCTGCACTTTGGAAAGTTTTGTGAACTGCAATACGGATTTGATGTTGTCTTCCACTGAAAGTTTCCTGAATACGGATGCCTCCTGAGCCAGATAACCAATTCCCTTTTGGGCACGCTTGTACATAGCATCATCGGTAATGTCGGTTTTGTCTAGTGAAACTTTTCCTTTCGTGGCTTTTATAAGCCCCACGATCATATAAAAAGTGGTGGTTTTCCCGGCTCCGTTTGGGCCCAACAGACCAATGATCTGCCCTTGTTCGACCTGAAGCGATACATCTTTTACTACGTGTTTTTTACCGTAATCTTTTATCAGGTTTTCTCCTTTCAGTATAATTCCCATCGGGTCAAAGATAATTCAATTTTAAAATGAATTAATCCTGCAAAGCAAAAATTTCCTGGAGCAGGGGAGTGGTTCTTAGTCCGATGTTGTTTCTGATGCCGGACTCTTTCTGTGCAACCATTTTAAAAACACCGTTTATGGCTTGTTCCGTCACATAAGAATTCAGATCAGTGTTGACACTCTGACCTGTAAATGTATTGTACTTACCGATGATTTGTTCCCATATTTTATCAGCACCGACTTTACCCAATGAATTTTCTACTTTGGGTTTGAATGCGCTGAACAACTGAATTTGTGTAGTTCGTTGCAAATAGCTTGTAGCAGCATTGTCAGCACCTAAAAGAAT
>CAZKOC010000232.1:0-3736 GCA_964554275.1 uncultured Weeksellaceae bacterium | reverse complement strand
TTATAGGTATTCCAGAGCATTTCCACTACCTGCCAGTGATCCATTCCTAATTTTTGTTCCGCCAAAGCGAAATATTCGTTTTTGGAAAAAGGTAAATGCACATTTGAAATGTCGGCCCCTTTTGTAGAGGCAAAATCTCTGAAGGAATTGCCCACTATGCTCCAGTCAATATTTTCGGCTTTTAAATCAAATTGTTTTTCAAAATCGGAAATTGGCATATTGAGGGCTTTGGAGCCAGTTTCGATGAATTTTTCAGGTGAAACGACTTCCGGCATTTCAATGCTTCGTTTACCCATTTCTTTTTGAAGTAACGAAAGTTTATCGGACCATGCCTGGTATAAATCTCCTGAAATGAAACTGGTTACAAAATAACTTGCCGCAACGGGAAGAAAATAAGTTCCCTGATACAATCCTTCTTTTCCTTTTGGAGTAATTAACGCGATGAATGAAGAAACTGTCGGGCTGGACATCATTTCCCCAATAGCAAAAATCATTGTTCCTATGATTGTAAACCATACATTACCTGAATAAAAAGTTAATCCAATACCAATTGTCGCAATGACTGCTCCTCTGATCACTGCACTGATATGACGCATTTTAGTGACAAAAAATGAAATTGTCACCTGACATATGATAATCATTAGTGAGTCTATATTGGTAAACCATTCCGGTTTTACTTGTCCGTTCAATGTCAGCCCCCTGCCTAAAAATGGAATATTATTATTTAGCCAATCACTAATTACTGCTGAATTTACCCAATCTTCAATGAAATTAGGAAGTGTATTGAATAATTGGTTGAACATCGTCCAAAATCCAACCATCAACAATAATAAGACTCCTAATCTGATATCTTTTAAGGCGATAAAAATATTCAGAATCGAATCTTTTATTGCTTTTCCTATCGAATCTTTTGGTTTTTCTACTTTGGGTTCTTTGTAAAACAAAAGCAAAACAATCAAATTGATTGAAATCACGATCGCAGCCTGAACAAAAATAATCTTCCATCCAAGACTATTTCTCAAGACAGAAGACATAGCAGGCCCAATAAATCCTCCTATGTTTACCATCATATAAAAAATTCCGAACCCGAGCGTTCCTGTAGTTTCATCCGTATTTCTCGCGACAATAGCCGAGGCCACCGGTTTGAAAAAGGCAGCTCCTACCGCTACAAACAAAAAGACAAAATAAACACTCCAGAAAGTCCTTACTTCACCCAGCATATAATAACCGGCTATCAGGATAATATAGGCAATCGTCAGGGATAGTTTGTATCCGATCCGGTCGGCGATTACACCAAAAATCAGTGGAAGAAAATACAGAATTCCCACGATGAAAGACATTATACTTCCTTTTTGGATATGATTGAAACCTAGTCCACCATCATCAGTTGACCCTACCAGATACAACCCGAAAAGCGTATAAATACCATACCACGCCCAGCGTTCCATCAGTTCCATAAAACTGGCAATCCAAAAGTTCTTGTTCATAGAACCAATGGTCTGAAAAAATGATTTTTTATTTTCTGTCATTTGATTAAAATTATTTTACTTCCTGCATTAGTTTTCTTACCATTGGCGAAATCAATATTAAAAGAACTCCCGCGATTACGGCATATAATCCAAGCTGTTTGTATCCGTCTGTGTATGCAATTAGTGCGTCATAATTAGAGGCACTTGAGTCGGCTGTCGCCATATTAGCACCAATGATTCCGGCTACATATTGCCCATAGGCACTTGCCAAAAACCAAAGACCCATCATCATTCCTTGTAACTTTTCGGTTGATAGTTTCGTCATAATGGATAAACCGATTGGAGACAAACAAAGTTCTCCTAAAGTGATGACCAATAGAGCAATCGTAAAGATGTTCAACGAAGTCACTCCTTGTAAATCGGCAAATAAGCGGGTTGCAAACAATACATAATAACCCAGACCTAAGAAGATAAATCCAAGTCCGAATTTGATAACGGTATTGGGTTCAATTTTCTTTTTGCTCAACCATATCCACAACAACCCAAGAACAGGTGCTAGGAAAATAATGAAAAATGCTCCTGCAGAATTATTTACACCATTCGGATCAAGTCCGAGCAAATCTTTATTGAGATTCTTTGCAGCAAAAATGCTCAATGAACCTCCACTTTGCTCATAGATCCCCCAAAAAAGAATAGAGAAAATAATGAAAACCAAGGCGGCATACAATTTCTTTCTTTCGGCTGAAGTCACTTTGGACATTTCATAAAATAAATAAATCAACACCAATGGCCCGATTGTATACATGAAATAATCAGTGTATTCGGTTTTGGCAACCATGGTCATAATCAAAGGAACAAATACCAAAGTCAAAACATAAACACCATATTCTTTCCATTTTTCGATGGATCTCGTTGTTCCGTCCGAATTAATTTGCAGCGGCTGAAGTCCGATTGGTCCTAAACTCCTTTGTGTAAAGATAAAATTGATCAAACTGATAACCATTACGATTGCGGCAAGTCCAAATGCTACGTTCCATCTGGTCCCTTCCGGAATTAAATCGGAAAGCATCTCTCCTTTTCCGATGGCAATACAAAGGTATCCGCCCAATAAAGCCCCGAGATTGATTCCCGCATAAAACAAGGAAAATCCGGCATCTCTTCTGGAATCGTCTTTTTTATAAAGTTTTCCCACCATCGTCGAAATATTCGGTTTAAAAAATCCGGTTCCAACAACCGTAAACGCAATTCCCAAGAAGAAAAACTGATGCGGATCCGAAGCGAGAATCAAACTCCCGACGATCATCAAAAGTCCGCCCCAAAAAAGTGATTTTCGAAATCCTAATATTTTGTCGGCAAATAGTCCGCCTACAAACGTAAAGGCATAAACGAAAGCTTGTGTCGCTCCGTATTGAAGATTGGCTGCTGTTTCCTCAAAATTTAACTGATCAATCATGAAGAATACGAGCATACCACGCATTCCGTAGAAACAGAAACGTTCCCACATTTCAGAGAAAAATAAAGACCAGATCTGTTTTGGGTATTTTCCTTTAAAATTCTGGATTTCGCCTATGGTCAGGGGTGTATTCGGTTGACTCATTTGTAATTAATTAACGGATGCCGTGCATCATTTTTTTCAAAATAGGAGTAATTGCGGCCAGTATCACAGCTGCGATACCACACAAAATCACAAATACCATAAAGAATTCAAATAAACTTGTGATTTCAAATCCGGCAAAAACCGGGTATTGACTTGGCAATTGATTGTCGGTTAATACCTTTTCTATTTCAGGAGTTAATACTACTGATTTATCTAAAACTCCTTGTAAATCTATTCCCAAATCTGTTGCTTTTTCAAATTTTTCACCAGTTGCCGGCAAGATTGAACCTAATGTTCCTGCCAAAGCATAACCCGCTGCATTGGAAATGAAAAATACCCCATATAGTAAAGATGAAAATCGTTTTGGAGAAAGTTTTCCCACCAAAGACAATCCGATTGGCGATAAACATAATTCACCACAAGTTTGGATGAAATATAATAGAATTAACCATTTAATGGCAAGCAATCCTGTGTTGCCCAAATCCTGTACGTTGTATGCAATGATGAAATAACTAACTGCCATCAATGCTAAACCAATCGCTTGCTTAAATGGAGAAATCGGCTCTTTTCCTTTTGCTCTTAATTTATCCCATAAAATACTGAATGGGATTGCCAAAATTACCACAAACAATCCATTGAAAATCTGAACCATCGATGGCGGCATTTCCCA
>CAZKOC010000231.1:0-3755 GCA_964554275.1 uncultured Weeksellaceae bacterium | reverse complement strand
CCCGCCATTTGTCGGTGTTTGCATTGTAAACATAAGTTCTTTCTGTATTGTAGCTGCCTACTGCATAGATTAGGCTGTCCTGATAAGCGACAGCATCTCCATCGGTATAGGGTCGTGGAAAGTCTGCGGCCTGGCTCCATGAATTGTCACCTATGCTGTATTTGTATACATTTTTTGTAACTTCTCCGGGAGTGGTGACCATACCTCCGATAACGTAGATATTGTTTCCGACTTTGGCGGCGGAAGAACCTAAAATTGGTGTCGGAACATTTGCCATTTCTTCCCAATTGTTTTCAGTGAGATTGTATAGATAAGTTTTATTGGATATGATCTCCTGATCATTTCTTCCTCCTATGAGAAATACAAAACCCGCATCGTTTTCAATATGACTTATCGTGTTTCCCGCCCGTATGCCTTCCGGAATATCGGCTCCCGTTGTCCATTGTGCCTCTGAATTTGCCGGGGCAAACAAGCTTATAATTGTGAAAAATAAAATTTGTCGCATAGTTTTTTGTTTAAAATTAGAAATAGAATTCATCCGGAAATTCAATTTGAAACAGAAGGGTGGTAAGATCTGCCGGAATACGATTTTGGACTTTCAAAATGAATTTTTACGGCTTATTGACGGATTCTTGTTGCTTGTTTCATTAGGGATGTAATTCGTAACAATTTGTTTTTCATACTCTTGAAAAACGATACTTTTGTGCTATGCAAAAAAGATGGTTACGGCACCTTTTGTTTTGGCTTCCTTATCTGGTATTGGAAGTTTATACCGAAGCGTATTGGATGGGAATCCAGTACAAACAAGGAGTTTGGTCTACTTTGCTATATGCTTTTTGGGAGGAATTTACCCAAATTATTTTCATCAAAGTTCCAATGGTTTATCTGATGCTTTATTTCATAGACCGATTTGCACATCGAACCAAAAATATCTGGAAACTAATATCTTCTCTTACAATTACCCTTTTACTGTTTTCGTGGCTGGGGTATGTTTTTTTGATGGATTTTGTGATTCCTGTTATTTATTCACATCTTGACATTGTGGGGATTGGTGGATTTGGAACAATGATCAATTCTTTTATGGATAAAATTTTCATCGCTTGTGTGGTTATTTCTTTGAAAGAATATTTCCGTAACCAGAGAATGAGAGA
Source organism: uncultured Weeksellaceae bacterium (assembly GCA_964554275.1). Lineage (GTDB taxonomy): Bacteria > Bacteroidota > Bacteroidia > Flavobacteriales > Weeksellaceae > Moheibacter. The sequence goes on along the minus strand of CAZKOC010000231.1, from coordinate 2,604 downwards.
AAGAGAACAGGCATTGCTGAAAGAAAAAACGGAAACCGAATTGAGCTTTTTGAAATCACAGATCAATCCTCATTTTTTATTCAATACGTTGAACAATATCTACTCACTTGCCAGGAAGAAATCCGACGAAACGCCTGATGTGGTTTTGAAATTGTCTAAATTACTTCGGTTTGTTTTGTATGAAACCAGAGAGAAATTTATCCCGATTTCCCGTGAAATTGAATTTCTGAATGATTACATCGATCTGCAGAAAATCCGTTTCGATAAAAGGCTTGAAGTAGGATTTAAACATGAAGCAGATGATTTGCAAACTCAGATTATGCCTTTGACTTTAATTCCGTTTGTGGAAAATGCGTTTAAACACGGAGCGAGTCAGAGTACCAAAAGTTCCTTTATTGAAATAAATTTGAAAGTGGAAAATCAGAAATTGAACTTAATTGTTTTGAATTCATTTGAAACCAATCCAAAAACGGATTCTGACGGAATCGGGTTGAAAAACCTGAAACGCCAGCTGGAACTTTGTTACAAAGAATTTGATGTGAAAACGGAATCCGGATCCAACCGATTCAAAGCCGAACTTTATATTTATTTAAATCGGTTATTATGAATATCCGTTGTATGATCGTGGAAGACGAGCCGCTGGCAGTCGAAGTTTTGGAGGATTTTATTTCCCAGGTTCCTTTTTTGCAATTGGAATCGGTTTGTAATGATGCCATTTGCGCGATGCAGGTTTTGAAAGAAAAACAAATTGATTTGATGTTTCTCGATATTCATTTGCCTAAATTGAAAGGGCTTGATTTTTTGGGGACTTTGAAAAATCCGCCAAATGTTATCATTACTACAGCGTATCACGAATTTGCCGTGAAAAGCTATGAGTTCAGCGTGCTGGATTATCTGTTGAAACCAATTGAATTCTGCCGGTTTATGGTCGCCGTACAGAAAGCCTTGCCACAAGTTGCTGTTCCTTCCAATTCTCCTGCTCCTGAAATCAAAGATTTGATTTTCACAGTCCGGAAAAAGAAAGCGCGTATTCTCCTTTCCTCAATTTTATACATTGAAAGTCAGAAAGAAAACATCAGAATTGTGATGGAAGACAAAACGATTTTAACCCGATATTCCATCAGCGAATTGGAAAAGGAGCTACCCGATGATTTCATCCGGATTCATCGTTCGTTTATCGTTTCCAAATCTAAAATTGATTTCTTTGATGCCCAGGATGTGGAAATCAGAGGAAAGCAAATCCCCATAGGAAGAAATTACAAAGACTATGTACGGTCTGTTTTGGAATCGGTCTGATTTATATTTTTGCTTTTTAAAAATGCATACGTCAGCAGAACACCAATTGACGCCATTCCGACTCCTATCAAAACCGGGGTGTCATAAGCAAATCCCATCACAATCGGAAGTCCGCCTAAATAAGCGCCCAGTGTATTTCCCATATTGAAACTCGCCTGACCGGCTGAAGCCGCAAAGGTTTCAGCGCCTTTGGCGTCACGAATGAGCATCATTTGAATCGGTGAACCTACTGAGAATGAAATAACACCTGTAACGAAAGCCATCACATAGGCCATCCATTCAATATGTGCTGTGAAATGTACAGCCAAAAGACAAACTACCATAGTTGAAAAACAAATGATCGTCGCCTTGGTGGCATTCACGGCATCTGCCAATTTTCCACCTAAAATATTTCCTACTACCATTCCCAATCCGACCAAAACCATAATAACCGGAACACGGCTTTCCGGCAGCCCCGAAACTTTGGTTACCATCGGGGCAATGTAGCTGATCCACGCAAACAAACCTCCGGTACCGATGGAAATAATCGCGATCAACAACCAGGAACGCCATTTGTTGAAATATTTTAACTGTCCGAATAAATGGTTGTTTTTATTTTGATGAATTTTTGGCATCCAGAACCACAAAGCGAGAAAGGTTACTAATCCAAATAAACTGATGATGCCGTAGGTAATCCGCCAGGAAAAATGGTGCCCGATGTAGGTTCCGATCGGAACACCGATCAGGTTCGCTAAAGTCATCCCGGTGAACATAGTGGCGATTGCCTGCGCCTCCTTTCCTTTTTTTGCAAGATTTGTCGCAACAACCGAGCCTACACCGAAAAATGCGCCGTGCGGTAACCCTGCGGCAAATCTTGAGACTTCTAATAAAAACAATCCGGGTGCAATGGCAAACAATCCATTGAAAATAAAAAACATCAACATCAAAATCATCAGCACGATTTTTGGTGGATATTTCCCCGAAATCAAAACCAAAGTGGGAGCACCCACCACAACACCCAATGCGTACAGCGCAATCAAATGAGCTGCTTTTGGAATTTCTATGTTGAGGTCTTTTGCAATGTCGGGGAGGATCCCCATCATCGTGAATTCAGTCATACCTATTGCCATCCCTCCAAATGCGAGGGCAATCAAACCTTTGTTCATCAGAAATAATTTTGCTGTTATTTTAATTTACGAGGTGCAAATTTCCGAATAGAATCCTGATTCAAATTTAAATACCAATAACATTTGTTTATCATTTGATTAATTCATAAAAAAGGCTTAAACCAATTCTGATTTAAGCCTTTATATCATTATGAAAAATTCA
>CAZKOC010000230.1:0-3761 GCA_964554275.1 uncultured Weeksellaceae bacterium | reverse complement strand
CCTTCTATCATGAAAAAAGACTGCCCGCTTGCAGGCATATAAGTGCCTTTGGCAACCATTATACTGTCAGTGCCACATGGAGAACTATTTGCAGTAGCCAATGCCTCCTGCAATGTTTTAAAAGCCGTCCCCCAACTCTTCCCGTTACCTGACACGCTTACGCTTACACTTCCATCCACATACAAAGGGCCAAAATCTTCAACAGTATAGGTAAACATAACAGGGTCGGAAATTGTACAGGCATCTAATGAAGCAGTCAGCGTGATGTTGGCAACTCCGGGTTCAAGCGCCTCAAAAGCAGGTATGTTTCCCGTACCTGAAGCCGGTAAACCTATGGACGGATTGTCATTGATCCAGGAATACTCATATTCATACTCCGGATGAACATAGGCAATGGTTATATATAATTTTTTAAGTGTACCCGAACAAGGATCTCCTCCCAATGCAGCGTTACTGGCTGTTATTGTAAAGCTGTTATTGCCCAATGCAAGGTCTTCTACTATACTCTGAGTATTAGCCGCATGGCAGGAACCCATCGTAAATCCTGTTTCACAACTTCCCGAAGCATTCCCATAGCTGGCAAATATAACCTCTGTAAAAACTGCTCCTTCCGGTGCCGTAATTGTTTGTGTTGAATTTTCATTGATGATAAAACAAACTTGCCCGTTTTCACCATTTGTGAATTGGAGTTCCGGAAAATCAGATCCCAGGCATGCATTTTGGGAAGAAGGGGTCGTGATGGTAAAACTTGAAGTGCCCGGAATGGTTTGCAGCTCATAAGCACCTATATCTACATTTTCTCCATACAAACGGGGATTGCCTGTTACATCGGTAGTTCCGGTAACATAGGTATTATTTCCGGCGCCTACCAAAGGCGAACAGGACTGTAGTTGCAAACCATCATCTGCTGTGCCCCAAATGCCATCGACGCCTGCCGGATTGGCCGGATTTACGAACTGGGGGTCGATTGCTCCATCAATATTATTGTCGGCATATAAATTTGCTGTGTTATTAGGATTAGAAGGGTTATAGGACGGATAGCTTTGTACCAAACTATTGTAAATATATAAATCGTTAACTCCTCCATCGTTCATGCAAACAACACCGCCGTTATTGCCGGCTATAACGGTATTACGGATTTCGGTTGTTGCAGCAAGACCAAAAATAACAGAGGCTTCGGTGGCTGCCGTATTGTTGGTAATTACACAGTTGATAAATTTATGGGTGGCATGGTTACTATAAACAACCCCGCCCCAGCCCCAGCCCCCGTTAGGGTCGGGTGTAATATTACCATAAAACACACAATTGGTAAACACCACAATACTATTAGAACGAATGGTCGCACCACTATAGACAGCCCCTCCTATAGCAGCTCTGTTATTGGCAAATACACAGCTGGTAAATACAGGGTTCGAATAGCCGGGGTCGAAAGCACCGCCCTGGGCGTTGTGCAATGCCCCTCCTTCGTAACCACGATTGCTAAAAAAGCGGCAGTTAGTAAATACGGGGCTTGCCGCCCTGTTATACACAGCACCGCCCCTGGACCCGGCGATATTATCAGAAAAAGTACAATTGGTAACAACCGCATCGGAATGATAATTGTACAATGCCCCACCACCACCGCCGTGATTGCCTGACGAGGGGGAAGAATAATTTTGGTTACCGGAAAAAGTACAGTTGATAAGGGTAGGCGTACTGTTTCTGTTTGCCATTCCGCCACCGCCCACATCGTTAGAAGTTACCTCGTACGAACATATATTTGCCGAAAATGTACAATTGACAAACAGAGGTGTGCCCCCCGTATTGAGTACGCCTGCCCCATTTCCTGCCGCCTTATTGTTGGTAAAAACACAATTGCGTACAGTAGGCGATACATTATCGTTACGCATACCTGCTCCGGCATCTGCCCAATCGGGAGTATAAGCGGTATAACTAAGCTCTCCATCCCGAATAGTAAAACCATCTAACACGGCGGCAGCGGTAAGCCCGTTGTTATTATTGTGTATTACACGATTGCCGTTACTACCTTTTAATATAGTTAAATTGTTTATATAATCACGATCTGCCCATGTGGGGTTACCTGTGGCAGGAAAGCCACCAAAAATTTTCACTCCTTCTTTCATGCTATAGCTGGCAATAGATGTATAAGTACCGGCAGCCACGAAAATGCTGTCACCCAAAATTTCATTGCCATTGGCGTTATTAATAACGGTTTGCAATTCGCCGGCATCTGCCCAGGAGGTTCCGCCTCCCGTTGCCCCTGCTTTTACATACCATTTTATAGGTGCCGCATAATGCAGCGTAATAGTATTGCTTTGATAATCCGCCGCAGTGGAACAAGCGGTTGAAGAACGGATGACACAATAAATCTGATCGTTATCTGCCAAAGTTGTAGAAGCATAGGTAGCATTGGTGGCATTGGTAACAGGACCGTCGTTTTTATACCATTGATAAGTACAATCTGAACCCGCAGCTACTACGGTAGCCGTGAAAATAATATTGTAACCATTATAGGGATTGGTGGTATTTGAGGCAATGCTGACCGCGGTTGCAGGATAAACCACATTATCGGTAAAATTAGAAACGCTTCCCGTTAAGGCAAAATTGTTCAGTGTTCCGGTATTGCCGTTACCAGTGCTGTCGGCAATCTGGGTAATGCTTGTATTACTGCCGTTTGCCGTACCGTCGTTAAAACTGTAATAAGCGGCCAAACCCGTAGCAGTGCTAACCAAGCAATTGATGTTATCCTGCGGTTGCGCAAGGGCAACATTCCAGATACGAAGTTCGTCTATGCTACCCTTGTAATAATTGTTTAGGGTGTTGATAGCGCCCAAGGTAATGGTAGCGGAGGCATTTCTTTGAGCTACGGGTACATTGCTCGTTTCCAAGGCTTCCAAAAAACCGTTGATGTACAGCTTCATGGTGGCGGCATTGCCATCCCACACGGCAGCTACGTGTACCCAATTGCCTGTATTTACATTCGATGCAGAAAAAATGGTTTTATCGGTATTGCCAATGCCAAAGGCGATTTTAGAACCGACCAGTGAAATACCAAAATCGTTTGCTGCACCGCCCATTTCTGCATCCACCAAGCCGGCACCGTTATACCATTGGCCACCGTTTCCGCCGGCCTGTGTGGTCTTCATCCAAAATTCTATGGTAAAGGCCGAAGCGGTTGAAACGACATTCGGTATTTGGATGTAATCGTTGGTGCCGTCGAAATTTAAGGAGGACTGGGCATGTCCATAAAGCCCCGAGAACAGAATACTGATGCTCAATGCTGCCTTTATGCAATATTTTTTAAAGTAGCCCATGGTTTGTTGTTATTTATTGCTTAATTACTTTTAACTGTTTTTATGGTGCTAATTCCCTCCAGCACCAATAGGTATGTGCCGGTAGGATGAGTTGCCAAGCTAACGGTACTACGTAACGGGTGGTTTGGCCTGATGCTAATTTGTAGCCCTTGAGAAAAAGAAGGCACAACATCAGGAAACCGGAATATTTACCCAGGAAACAGGCTATTTCAAGCAGTTTGTTTTTTTTCATAACGGCGGAGTTTAAGAATTCTCCCTCAAAGTAACCCCAAACGAAAGATTAGTTCATAATTCTTACCGTTTCAATACCGTTTCAAATTGGTAAAAAACTGATTTTCAACAATAAAATAAAGAATTCAAAGTGATTTTTGTAAAATAAACCAAGTAATATATTTCTGATTTTAAATATATTTCCGGTCTTAAGATTGATTGAGCGGTTCTCTTTTC
>CAZKOC010000229.1:0-3778 GCA_964554275.1 uncultured Weeksellaceae bacterium | reverse complement strand
AAGTTAAATTTTTCTTTTTCTCTATAGAATGAGGAATACTTTTTCCACTAAAAATATCAAGTCCGGCAGTCCCCCCAATATGTAGGTTTTCCATTACCGGATAAAGATAAGATGCATCGGCGCCAAAGTTAACACCAAAATAATCCGTGGCATCACCCACCGGAACTCCGATATGAGCACCTACTTTAAACCCTTCCTGAGCATTCGCCATTCCCAATCCTAAAACAGCGACCATCATACTTAAAACTAATTTTTTCATCTGTTTGTTTATATTGTTTTTAATTGTTAAATGAATTCACCAAAATCATTTCGTTCTATATGCAAAATGTTTATGGGTTCTTTCATTATGTTATTGTTTACAGTTCAAATTTATAATTTTTCTAAAACGATTAATTTTATATGAAAGTATGTTACTTGGTCAACATTTTATACAAATCATCGGTCTCTTGTTCGGCATACGCTGAATCAATCATATCTGCGATTCCAAGCAACTCGCTTACAAACCTGAATTGTCCGTCCATATTGGCTTCTTCCTGTCTATCCATATTTCCGTCTTTCATATATTCCTGGTAAGACTGAATCAATTTGGCTTTTATCGGGGTAAACTCTGATTTGAATACTTTGAGCGCGTTTTCTTTATCGCCTTTTCCCAAAAACTTACCTACTTCTCCATAGACCATCAGTGAAAAATCACTTCTTGCATCGCTCAAATCTCTTGAAACGGTATAACGCAAATGTACCGGTAACGATTCGTAGAAGCTGATCTTTTCAATCAAACGATTCTTGGTAGTATTCAGCAAAGCTTGCGCTTTTTTTGTGTCTCCTGTTTTGTTATATGCCTGCGCAATCCGTTCGGTGCTCAATCCGTAATCATAACTTGGCTGATCCGGAATCATTTGCATCACTTTATCCAAAACAGCTTTTGCTTTGTTATTATCTCCTTCCTGGATCAAATCTTCTGCCAGACGAACGGCTATGTTGCGGTAGGTATTGGTGTAATTTCTGTCCGTATTGGAAAATGAGGCGGTTGGTAAATTATAATTTCCCCACTCAAAGTCCTGGAAACTTGCATAAAGAGCTTTGGTGTTGCTTCTGCCTATTTTTCCGCCTTCGCCAAATTTGGTATAGATCGGAACGAGTTTATAAGAGAAACCACTGTACTCCAAATAATCATTTAAATAAAATATATTGTTCGGGTCTGAAATCCCGCCTCCACTGAAATAAATTGCCCTGTCCCAGTTGTAGTTGGCAAATAAATCAAGCATTAATAATTCTGACTTATACAACTGAGATTTGCCTAATTTGACCGTAATGTGGTCTACTATTTTATCAGCATCCTGAGCAGAAACAATTCCGGATTTTATGACATTTTCCTTATTTACAGGAATTATGATTTTATCTACCGGAAGGTAATTCACTGCCCCGACAGGATAACCGTAATAGTCTGCAATTGCTAATTTGGCAGGATTTTTATTATCTAAGATGAATTCCATGGCTTCTTTGGCCGTCATACTGTCCTGAACCAAATATTTTTCCAGTGGTTTTACAGATTGATACAATTCCTTAATCCCCGCTGCGTCATAACCCGGATCTGTCAGGTATTGTGAAATCTGGTCCGCCGGAAGTTCCATCACCTCTCCTACACTTAAATTTGAGTTTGGATTGATAATGCTGTGAAGTTCCCCAAAAATGGAACGAATATTTTTTGCTACCACCATGATATTGTCATTGGTATTCAATTGATAATTAGCAGGTATCAACTGATGTGGCAGCGCTTCAGCATTATACGTTTTGCGGTGTGACTGCTCTATGTTCCATGGAGATCCGAGCAGGGTATAATTGACAATTTTCACGTCATCTCTGAAATTTTCGGTTTCCTGCAATCCCCAAAGCGGATAAGTATCATTGTCACCATATACAAATATTATGGCATTTTTATCTAATTTATTCAAATAATTATGTGCCATTGCATACGCCGCTTCACGTTTGGAACGGTCATGATCATCCCAGTTTTGGAAAGCCATAAGAACCGGGACAAACAAACACAGTGCGGTAATCAGTATCGGAACGGTTGGAGTTAATTCTCTTTTCTTTAATTTTTTAATTAAAAGGTAAATTCCCTGAACTCCCAACCCTATCCAAATGGAAAATGCATAGAATGCACTTACCAAAGCATAATCACGTTCACGAGGTTCAAAAGGTTTTACGCTTGTATAGAAAATGATCCCGACACTTGTCAATAAAAACAATGACAGCAATGCCCACCAGTGACCTACATTGCGGTTTAGCTGGATGAAAAATCCAATTAATCCTAAAATCAGCGGCAACATATAATAAACATTATGCCCTTGATTTTCTTTATAAACAGCAGGAAGTTTTGACTGGTCGCCTAACCTCGCGTTATCAATGAATGAAAATCCCGTGATCCAGTTTCCTTTGGTTACTTCTTTGTTTCCTTCCCAATCATTTTGTTTTCCGGAAAAATTCCACATAAAATAACGGAAAAACATATAATCCAACTGGAAATTCATGAAATAATTGAACTGCTGTCCAAATGTAGGCGGCTGTATGTCTAACATTTCAGAATTCTTCTGTAAATCGGCAACAGTCAGCGAACCTTTTTCTTTCTTTTCCAAAAGCTGGTTATACGTTTGTTCCGCGATTTGTCTTTTTTGTGCTCTGATTTCTGAATGGTCATTCATGTCATTGTAGAACATCGGATTCAATGAGAATTCGGGAAAGCCATACATCGCAGCATAGTTTTCCATCACATCCGGCAGATTGTTATACATCTTAGGGAAAAATTGTTTGTGTTTCTTGTTGTAAACATAATCCCTCCTGTCAGAAACTTTTAAGTATTTCCCTGATTTATTGTCTTTTATATAATTCGCCCCCGTTATCACGGATTTGTAACTCCCATCTGCATTTTCTTCAATTCCGTCAGCAGCGATGTGAGCCGTATAAGCCGGTCCGTAGTATGTCGGCCAGTCGCCATATTGTTCACGGTTAAAGTAATCCAACATTCCCAACGCCGTATCAGGATCATTTAAGTTCATATGTGGATTGGCATTGGCACGAATCGGAATAACCAACCAGGCCGTAAACCCGATTAACATAAACAAAATGGAAAGAACTAAAGTATTGACTAATTTCCAATCGTATTTTTTCGTATATTTTAATAGAAGCCAGAATACTATTCCCAAAATAATAGCAGCCACAATTGTTCCTGAATTGAATGGCAAACCAAAATTGTTAACTATAAACATTTCGGTTTCACCAAAGAAAGTCATCACCAGTTTAAACAAAACAGCAAAGACAAATCCTAAGAAAATTGCTGTTAATACGTTTGCCCAAATGAATGACTTAATTGTGATTTTATAGTTTCTAGCATAATAAATGTAACAAACAGCGGGGATTGCCAAAATTGCCATCAAGTGGACAGCAGTTGCAAGTCCAATTACCAATGAAATCAATATAAGCCATCTGTTAGCTCTTTTTTGGTCAGCTTCTTCCTCCCATTTGCATCCTAACCATACGATGATTGCAGTAAATAAAGAAGCCATCGCATACACCTCGCCTTCTGCAGCAGAAAACCAAAAAGAATCACTGAACATAAATACGGCAGCACCTACTATTCCGCTTCCTATGGTAATGATAGATTGCGACTTGGACAAGGCAGTATTATGAGCATCGGGAGTATGTTCCCCAACTTTTGTAGAAAAAAACATCCTTCTTACAAAGTGAGTAATCGTCCAAAAAAGTAACATAATGGTCAATG
>CAZKOC010000228.1:0-3794 GCA_964554275.1 uncultured Weeksellaceae bacterium | reverse complement strand
ATGAAATTCAATTATATGAAAGATTTAAAAAATTCGAATGGGAAAATTATTTAGATATTGACCAGACTTTCATCATTGACTCTACCGTTCATTCCGATTACTTCACCCATTCGCATTATGCCGCATTAAAGGTAAAAGATGCTTTGGTTGACCGTTTTCAGGAAAGACTGGGAAAACGTCCGAGTGTAGATAAAGACAATCCCGATATTTGGTTCAATCTTCACATCAGCCATGATAAAGTAACCCTTTCACTTGACAGCAGTGGGGAATCATTGCATAGGCGGGGTTATAAATTAGAATCCGGCAAAGCACCCATCAATGAAGTTTTGGCAGCCGGATTGTTAAAATTAGCCGGATGGGACGGAAAGGGAAACTTCCTAGACCCGATGTGCGGTTCCGGAACAATTTTGACGGAAGCTGCTTTGATTGCCGCCAACATCCCGCCCCAATTGCACAGAAAACATTTTGCATTTCAGAATTGGAAAGATTATGACGATGAATTATTCCGAAAAATCCGAGAAATACGTCTTGAAAGAATCAGGGAATTTAATGGTAAGATTGTAGGATATGAAATAAACCCTACCATGTTGAAAATTGCAGAAAGCAATATTGTAAACGCTGATTTGGCAGAATTTATTACCGTTGAATACCAGGATTTCTTCAAATCAGAAAAAAATATGTTTCCTGTATTGATTTTGTTCAATCCACCCTACAACGAGCGAATTGAAAGTGACAATGAAATTCTTTACAAATCCATCGGGGATACTTTGAAAAATCATTATTCCAACACATTGGCCTGGTTTATAACTTCAGATCTATCCGCAAAAAAATATGTAGGATTGAAACCTTCCAAAAAGGTGAAAGTTTTTAACGGGAAACTGGAGTGTGATTTTCTTCGCTATGATATTTATGAGGGAAGTAAAAAAAATCAACAAAATTGATTCCACTACCCTTCCCGGAAAAATGTATATTTGGATTCTCGGAAAACTTAATTACTTAAGTGAATATGGACATACTCAGCATCATTGTAGGGGCAGTCATAAGTCTTGTATTTTCAGAACTATACCGAACCCTAAATAAAGAAGGAAAAAGAAACCTTACAAAAAGGAAAATCAATAAGCTTACGAAAAACTTTGCTGATACGGATATTCTTGCTACCTCCAAGGGATTTCCTTTTTATGAATACTCACAGATAGAAACCCGAATTCAAAATAAAAAATTAATTTTTTGCCTTCCTTCCAAATTAAAATCTAAACTCAGCCCTAAGCTACTAGAGGGTTTCCAGAGGAAAAAAGAATCTTATTTAGGATATTCCTCGTTGGATGAGTTGGGAGAAAATTTAAATATAACTGATTTCAAATCGCTTGTTAATGAAGCAAAGGTCATAATATCCCAAAATTTTATCAATCGTGAGAATGGTGAATATTTTAATGGAAATATGTTTGGCATCATAAAATCAGATGACTATTCCAGGACTACTGATAATAAGGAAAGTAAGTTATTACACATAGATTTTTTTTCTACAGATTACTTTACCCATAAAGTAATGAAGCATATATATTCTGAGCTTAAACTAAAGGAATCTTTAAAAAATTTAACGCTCAACGACCTAAACAAATTATATTATCCATTTCGGACCTCATTGGGAATAAGCCTCGTGGTTGAAATTCCTTTAACCAATCAAATAATTTTAGTGAAAAGATCTGTTAACGCGGCTTATAGCGAAGGAAAGGAATGGATTTACATTTCCGTTACTGAAGCGCTCACCGATACCGATTATGATCCGTATACCTCTAGTATAAACATTCAGTCCTGGGTTCAAAGAGGACTTTTGGAAGAGTTGGGATTAACCAATCAATATGACATTTCTTCTTTAAGGATATATGATATGTTCTTTGAAAAGAATTTCTCTCAAGATGGTTTGACTGCCTCTATAAAACTAAAAGACAATATTTCTTTTGAAGACATAAAATCGTTGTCAGGCAAAGATTCTGAACTTGAAATCAGTGAAAAATTTGTTATCAGTATAAATCATATTGAAAGTTTTATCAAAGAAAATAAGGAGATTATGAGAGAACAAACCATGTTCGCGTTAAAAGGCTTCTTATCGAGGCACTGACGCTTATTTTACTCTATAAACCGGATATTGCATAAATCCGGGTTCTATCCACGGAGAATTTTCATAAACAAAATTCAGTTGGGCATAAGCATCTTTGGCAAACCCGGGATCGGCTTTCTTTTTGTCTTCCAGCTTTTTTCTGATTTCCGGATTCTGGTTGAGATATTCAGCCGCGATGTCTTCAAAAACATAAGCCGAAAACCCTTCTTTCTGTTGTAAAATCCCATCGAAAAAGTTCCATGCAAAGTAGGAATCCATTCCTTGTGGTTCCAGTGTTTCCATCAGAAAACGATTGGCTTTCTGATTCATAGGAATATACCAATCTCCTTTTCTGAACTGCTTCTCTTCTACTCTTTTTGAAATTTTCACTTTGGAATTGATATGATGCGATTCATAGGCCTCTGTCGTAGATTCATAACTTTCAATGGTGTAAACTTCCACTTCAACTATCAGGTCGTTTTCCAATTGCCTCATTTCAACTTTGTTAATTTTCAGCAGATCAATCACTTTCCACCAACCTTCCGGAACAACATAGGCTTCGGGTTTTTCAATAACTGTTTCAGGTTTGAAATGATTGTAAATCGGGATTGTTTTCTCAAACGGTTTATTCCGGTCGTAATATAACCTTTCCAATCCGGAAACTTCGCTTATTTTGTGTCCGGCTTCAAAACCTTTGAATTGATAATTCTGAAATTTTGTTTCGTCATGTTTCCAGGTAACCGGAAATGATTTTGCTGAAATTTCCTTTTCAATCGTTTCCTTTCGTAACGATTTTATTTTTTCGCTGTTTCTTGAAGTAAATTCAATGCATGAAACCATTAGTTCATACGTAGCATCAACGCGTTGTTCGTAAGGTTTGAGCATATGCGTTTCCGGCACAAAGCAAAAGGTGCTCCATAAAGTCCCGAAACCGCTTGAATAACGAGGCGAATCAAAAAACTCATTCCACCCATCATCAGGTGTTTTACCCCAAACATTTACATATGGGATCAGATCATAACCTTTTTGCTGCATGGATTTGTAAAGTGCCGGTTCAAACACTCTATTCATATATCCCCCCATCTCCCCGCCGAGTTTGTTGTACTGCGAAGTCAACAAAGTCATCACATGCTGATAGTCCGCGCCATTGCTCACATGATTGTCAACAAACACATCAGGATCCAATTCATGAAAAATCTCCGCGAACGAACGTGCATTTTTGGAATCGCATTTTATATAATCTCTGTTTAGATCGAGATTTTGTGCATTTCCTCTTGATCCAAATTCGTCCGGACCATTTTGATCAACGCGATAATTTGCACTTCTGTTGAGCATTCCGCCAATATTATAAACAGGAATGATGGCAAGTATTATATTATCAGGTAAATGAACTTTCCCTTCTGCAATATCTCTTGCCAAAAGCATGCTGGCATCAATCCCATCAGGTTCTCCGGGGTGAATTCCGTTATTGATCAGAATTATGCTTTTATTCTTTTTTCTGGCAGGTTCTATGTCACTTTTCCCGTCATTGCTTATTATGATCAAATGTAACGGATAACCGGAATCTGTCATACCCTTCGTCTGCATACTTACTTTATCGGATTTTTCATCTAATTTTTTCCACCAATCGATTGTTTCAGTATAAGTTGAGGTTTCCTTTCCATTTGAAATTTCATATCTGATTTTCATATCCTGA
>CAZKOC010000227.1:0-3820 GCA_964554275.1 uncultured Weeksellaceae bacterium | reverse complement strand
ATCAAAATCGCTGCGCTTCAATCGGTTCTTTTTCCCATTAATTGTTAGTGCTGATTCCTCTTTATCATCAGGTATTACTAAAGCAGTGCTTAACAAATCATAGGCTGGTGAAAACTCATATTCCCCTAATGTGTTTTCTATTAAAGAGAAATTTTTCAGGTGCATATCCGCATTGCCGGTAAGGTAGCTGAATAAGACTATCTCAAACAATCGTTGTGCTTCAAAACCTTTGTTGGTTGTATGTTGATAAGTCAGTCTTCCTATCATTTCAACAGAGCCCCTGTACTTATGCTCCGTCAGGTTTTCACTTAGCTGGCAGAAATCTTCAACGGCGTTTTTTTTACCGTTCTTTCTGTCAAAGCGTTTGGTCAAATAAGCCAGCTCACCCGAATGCAAACGAATTAATGAATGCTTAGCTGTTTTAATCTTTACCAATGCTGCTAAGTGCATGGTCAGGTCTTCATTTTCAGGTAGCTCTGTATATTCAACAGACGGTGGCTTCAAAATATAATCACCATGCAATCCTACTATAGTCAACCTTGACAATTCATTTTTATGCTTTTCTAAATCCAATGACAGCTTAGGCTGCACACCAGTTACAGCAACACTTTTGACGATTATCTGCTTAGCTAATTCTTCCAACTGCTTTAAGTCAAAATCAATAACAGGCGGTGTAGCTGTACCAAATATTTTTTTAGCACAGGAAGCATGAAAATCATTTTCAGATTTATCTAAGGGTTGATAACAATACAAGCATTTGTTCATCTTCAATCTTCTTTAGGTAAAACAGATACGCAACCAACGCAGTCTTTACACATAGCAAGCAACAAACCAAAACGGTCTCTTGGATTGACCTTCCAATTACTTATGGCAATATTCAATAGCCAGCCTTCGGGAATTAATCCGTCAAAAAAGGGAAACAACACTTTGCTTTCATACGGTTGTTGCTTCAAAGGCAATGTAAGGCTTACAGGCTTTGAAGCAGGATTACTCAAATAGGCTTCCCCATACTGAAAAGTATATCCGTCATCAGTTTCCGTAATAATTCCTGCTAAGCTGCTTTTATAAAAAACTTGTCCCTGTCTCATGCTTCAACCTTTTTAATAACGCCCATTTCACTGCCAAACAAAGCCAGTACCTGATTTACTTTATCCAGGCGAACCGATTGTTTCCCCTGCTCCAATTCACGCACAAAACGAAGCCCGACACCTGCACGCTCTGCCAGTTCAGGCTGTGTCAATTTGAGCTGTTTCCTTTTCTCTTTAATAAAATCTGAAAGTGAAGGATTCATTTTTATACCCTTTAGGGTACAAAAGTAACGATTTTATTTGTAAATATACCCTATAGGGTATAAAATAGATTTTTTGATTGAAATTATACCCGAAGGGGGTATTATATGCTTCTTATAAAACAGGCAAACTGAAGATAATTTTATCTTTGAAAATTACTTTAAAGTTAATCCCAACTATCAGATTAAATTGTAGCCATTTCATTTAAAGAATGCTTTTGCTTCCTACTCTTTTTAAGCCTTCGTCATTAAATGCTTCTGGTGGCAACACTCTTTTAATATTTCCAATATTAATATCATTCTATTATCATTTAGCTATAAGCTTTGTATTTCTTCACACAGTTTTTCCAACTTTTTCATTAAAGTATCGCTGTCTTGGCTCATGAAAAAATAACCAATATAGTCTTCGTGCCATTCAAAACCTGAATTTGTCAGGATGTTTTTAATGTCATCTCCGTATTTGTCAAGAGTATTTTCGCCTTTTGATTTCCTAAATACAATTTCGTATGGATGTGGTAATTTATCATCATTGCAATAGTAGATGTTGATTTCGTAATGGATTCTATTGTGGCAAAAATCACTGAGAACAATGTATGCTTTTTCGTCACTACTTTTTGACCAATAATAATGAGGCTTAAATGGTTTGTACGCGTCTTGATTGTTTTCAAAAAATTGATACCATAAAAATCTCGTGTACATTTCCGAATGCCAATGGTTCATTTGGGATTGACCAAGCAAAATAATATCGTATTCATTTTCGAAACGAATAAATCCTTGTTCGCAATGCAGAATCAATTCAGGGCAAGAAATTAAATAATCTCGCCAGGTATTTGTTTTATGCTCACAAATTTTCTCTAATGATTTTTGTAAATTGTCTTTATCAAATAAATCATCATCAAACACTTGTTTGGCATATTGTCTTTTTTGTTTATGCTCCTCTGTTATTCTTAAAAGCCTTTTCCAACTGAAATCTCTTGTATTTTTTTCTGTTGTGAGCAAATTCTTTCGCCACGAAGAAGCTTCTATTAAATAATCACCTTTTGTCAATACTGCTCGTTCCCAAGAATATTTACGATAATAATCATATTTGTATTTGAAAACCACTATCGCATTATCTGCATAGTTTTTAAAGAAATTGAAATAATCTTTGTCCTCTTGTTCCGTCCAGTTACAGTTATTGTTTTTCTCGTAATAATCAAGTATTCCTGCAAATTCTAACATAAAACCAATCTGTCCGTCAAAACAATCGTGTTTTTCTGTATTTTCAATTTTCTCTTTCCAATTATCACTTTTGGTTATCAGGTGTGCCTTGATTTTTTCTTCCAAAACCTGCCAGCTCGAAAAGAAGTCTATTTGAGGATTTTTGCTAAGGTGTTTTAGAATATCATTGCTTGCGGGCAGTAACTTCTCAATTGACTTTATTGCCCTCGAAACTTCATCAGCACCATCAACAATTGTATTATTCGCAAGGTTATGAATAACTCTCATCCACTGCTCTATACCTGTTCTGTCATTCTTGTTTTCAATCAAAAAACGAATATATGCGTGTAATAATATCCGCTCTTGATTATTTGTAAAAGAATATTTTAATGCCTTTTCAAAAATTGCATTCTCATCAAAATGAAATTTAGAGTCTTCTGATAAATGAATTTGTATTTTGCCATTCCCATTTACAAGATTATCAAAAGCATCAATCAAATATAAAATGCTTTGCTCTGTAATTGTGGATAACTCTTTGTATTTGTAATAAGAAATATTGTCGGTGTAATCCTTTCTTTTTTTAGCTACTTGTGTGCCGAGTAGAAATTCAAGATTATCGTCTTTTTCATTAGATATGGCATACTGGTTTGCAAAAATCAGACGGATAAAATTTTTCAGTTCTTCATCGTACACATCTTTATTACCTCTATAATTCCAGAATAGATTTGCCCATTTTGTATCTATGTTATGTGAAAAATACGCTTTTAAAGAAACTTCTTTTTCTGACCTGTTAAAAGATTGTTTGAACTTTCGGTCTGTTACTACACTTTCAAGATGTTGCTCAAATTTTGCTTTAAAGTTCTCGAATGGAGTCAGCGGTTTTCCACGAGAGTTCATTTTAATATACAAATCATCGGTTAGTCTGAAATCTTTTAAATTCAAAAACAGGAAAGTAATAATCGGATTTTTCGTATCTATCAAGCGTTCAAAATATTCTTTTTTATCTGCAAATCTGTTATGAATAGCATCAAGCATCGTGAGCATTGATTGAATTGTCGGGTCATACTTCCACGACAGAAAAAACCACGATGAATTTTCTATTGTTTTTGACAAGCGATTATCTATGAGTTGTGTAAAATCAATATCATTTCCCATTAAAGCATCGCAAAACTCAGAGGAACTTCTGCGAGTTTCGTAAGTGAACATTGATTTTTTACTGCCTTTCAACAATGCACTTTTAAATTCCGATTTCTTTTCAATATTTTCAGAGATTTGGCAGAGATACCAATGTAACAGGAAAAGTGTAGTTAACCGCTGTTGCCCGTCAAGCGG